>JAADHG010000109.1 GCA_013151975.1 Chlorobiota bacterium
GCAGCAAGAACATTAATGAATATTTATAGTTCTTTAGATGATATGCCAAATTTTAAAGCTATGAAGGCTAAAGTTGAAGAATTAGAAAACAAAAATTAAACTTCACTAATTTGTAATAAAAAAAGCCACATTTAATGTGGTTTTTTTTATTATGTAATCTTTTTTATGACTCTCAATTTATGAGTATGACTATTTTTTTCAGTATTATATATTCCTGATTGATCCAATCTATCAATTCTCACTTTTCCATGTGCATGTATTATATAATTATCTTTCATTATTATGCCTACATGTATGATATTACCTTCAGCATTATCGAAAAAAGCAAGGTCTCCAGGTTCACTTTCTTCAATAAAACTTAAAGCATCACCTTGAGTTGCTTGTTGTACAGTTTCTCTTAACAGACTATAACCATTTAGTTTATATACCATTTGTGTAAACCCAGAACTATCTATCCCAAAAGGTGTTTTACCTCCTGAAAAATAAGGTGTGTTTAAATACAAAAGAGCAGTGTTAATTATTTTTTGTTTTGTTTTATTAGTATTAGTTGAATGCCCATCATATGAATGGTTTAAAAGCGATAAGCCATTTAAAGTTGACCCTAGCGTAATTGGATATAACTCATCATTATCTCCTTGAATGAATTCTACTAAATCTGTTGAATAAATAGCATTACTCTGCAGTAGATCTTTATAATCCTTTTCTAAAATCTCTTTGTATTGTTTATTATCAATCCAACCTTCATAGTTATCAAAAGCTAAGCGAATTTTACTCCAATTTTTGCGTTGTTCTAAAACTTTAAAGAAATCACCATAAATTACTTGCGAAATGAGTTCACTTGTATCTGATGGTTCCAACCGTAAAGGAACAATGCTTAAATTACAGATTCCGTATTGCATTTAATACTATTGGTTGCGTTCAATGACAATTGCTGAGGCACCACCACCTCCATTACATATGGCTGCAGCTCCAATTTTGGAATTATTTTGTTCTAAAACATTAATAAGTGTTACAATTATTCTAGCCCCTGAGCAACCAAGCGGATGCCCTAATGAAACAGCACCACCATTTATATTAACATTAGCGTCATTTAATCCTAGAATTTTCATATTAGCTAAGCCAACTACTGCAAATGCTTCGTTAAACTCGAAGTAATCTACATCTTCAATTGTAATATTTGCTTTATCTAAAGCTTTTGGTAATGCTTTTGCAGGAGCTGTAGTAAACCATTTGGGCTCTTGGGCTGCATCAGCGTAACTTTTAATGGTTGCCAAAGGCTTTATACCAAGTGCATTGGCTTTTTCTTTGCTCATTAAAACCAAGGCTGCAGCACCATCATTAATAGTAGAAGCATTAGCAGCGGTTACTGTACCATCTTTTGAAAAAGCTGGTCGTAAAGCTGGAATTTTTTCCATTTTAACATTGGTATATTCTTCATCTTTTTTAACTATTTTCGGCTCCCCACGACGCTGAGGAACTTCAACTGGAACAACCTCATTATCAAAATTTCCGGCATCCCAAGCTGCTGTTGAGCGATTATAGGATTGTATGGCAAAGGCATCTTGATCTTCTCTTGAGAAATTATATTCAGTAGCGCATAAATCGGCACAAGTACCCATGGCATTATTATCGTAAGCATCTACCAATCCATCTTTTTGCATACCATCAATCAATGTTGTTGGTCCAAACTTAGTACCTGTTCTAGAATATAAATAATGAGGAATCAAACTCATATTTTCCATGCCACCAGCTACAATAATATCAGCATCTCCTAAAGCAATTGATTGTGCTGCTTGCATTACTGCTTTCATTCCTGAAGCACAAACTTTGTTTATTGTTGTACAAGGTACAGTATCTGGTATCCCAGCATAAATTGCTGCTTGTCTTGCAGGTGCTTGTCCTGTTCCTGCTTGTACTACATTACCCATTAAAACTTCTTGTACCATTTCTGGATTTAAGTTAATCTTATCTAATGCACCTTTAATAGCAATAGCACCAAGCTTAGGTGCAGGAATTGTAGATAATGATCCCATAAAACTCCCTATAGGAGTTCTAGCAACTGATACAATTACGACCTCTTTATTCATTGTTTATTACATTTAATTTGATTGTACGAAATTAATTAAAATTTAGAAGAAAATAGAATGATTATACTATTATCATTTACAATTGCTACTCATATATTTTTTATTACTTTTGAATACATTTTAACATCATAAATGAAGGACTTAATTAATAAACTATATAAGAATCATTCTTTAATTTATAAGGCATTATTGTTTGTCGCCACAACCTTTTTAATAGTGTATTTATTTCCGAAGAGCGGAAAGTTTAAGTACAACTTTGAAAAAGGAAAACCTTGGCAGTCGGAAAATTTATATGCGCCGTTTGATTTTGCGATTAAGAAAACCGATAAAGAACTTGAGATTGAGAAAAAAACAATTACCGATAATGCCTCACCATATTTTGATGTTGATGTAAAAGTAATTGATCAAGTTAATGCAGATTATGGTGCTAATTTTAATATGGTATTCTCAGACTCTTTAGGTTTTCAAAATAAAAAACGTTTATTACGGCAAGGGGCTAAAATTTTAAAGAATATATACTCCAGAGGAGTTTTAGATAAAAATTATAATTATACTGATGATAAACAAGTTGTAATTTTAGAAGATAGAAAGCAAAAAGAAGTTACAAGTTATTCTAAATTTATTACACAAAACGATATAAGAACCTTTATTGAAGATAATATTGAGGAACTTAATTTATCAAACTACAAGTTGCAGTATTTATCTTTACTTTTTGATGTAATAAAACCGAATGTTTCTTTAAATACAATTATTACTGATAACTCTTTACAAGAAGAATTAAGTAAAATATCTTTAGTAAGAGGTAATATTGAAAAAGGAACATTAATAATTTCAAAAGGAGAAGTTGTAGAAGGCAACAAGTTTAAAATACTTAAGTCCTTGCAAGCTGAATATGAATCACAAATATGGACAGAAGCTAATTATAACTGGATTCTAGCGGCTTATACATTATTAGTAGCATTAGCTTTATTGATGTTGCTATTATTTTTAAGAAAGTACAGGCTAGAAGTTTTTAAAAATAACACTAAGGTTACATTTATATTCTTCAATATTTTGTTGATGGTATTCTTAACGACACTAGTGGTTAATTATAACTCTTCGTATATATATATTGTGCCTATTTGTATTTTACCTCTAGTATTAAAAGCTTTCTTTGATGCTAGATTAGGTTTGTTTTCTCACGTTATTACTGTTTTGTTATTAGGTTTTGTAGTGCCAAATAACTACGAGTACATGTTCTTGCAAATAATTGCAGGGATTGTTACTATTCTTACGGTTTCCGAGCTATATAAAAGAGCTAATTTATTTATCTCAGTTGGTCAAATAACATTAATATACATCGTTGCGTATTTTGCTTTCTTTGTAATTCATGAAGGCAGTATAGACAATTTAAAATGGGAAACATTTGTATTATTCATACTAAGTGGATTAGCTACGCTGTTTGTCCAGCCATTAATTTATATATACGAAAAAATATTTGGTTTAGTTTCTGATGTGTCTTTGCTAGAACTTTCGGATACTAATACCAAACTGTTAAAGGAGTTATCAAACAAAGCACCAGGAACATTTCATCATTCTTTAAATGTTGCAAATTTAGCGGAAGCATCAGCTAACGAGATTGGTGCAAATGCAATGTTAGTAAGGGTAGGTGCTTTATATCATGATATTGGAAAAATGAAAAATCCAACATACTTTACTGAGAACCAAGTCTACGGGTATTAATCCGCATGATGAGTTGTCTTCAAAAGAAAGTGCTTCAATTATAATTAAACATGTTATTGATGGTATTGAAATTGGTAAGAAAAATAATTTACCTGATCGAATCATAGATTTTATTAGAACACATCATGGTACAAGTGTAGTCTATTATTTTTACAGTAAGGAAAAAGACATTGAGCAGGATATTAATATTAAAGATTTTGAATACCCAGGACCTAAGCCTTTTAGTAAAGAAACTGCAATATTAATGATGTGCGATAGTGTAGAGTGTAGAGGCTGCTTCAAAGAGTTTGAAAGAACCAACATCCTCAAAAATTGACGTTTTTGTGGAAAGTATTATCAATAAACAAATTGAAAGCGATCAGTTTTTAAACGCCAATATTACTTTTAAAGAGATTCAGTCTATTAAAAAAGTTTTAAAACACAAATTGGCCAATATATATCATTTACGCATTGAATATCCCGAATAAAAATATTCTTTAAAAAACAAAAAAATAGTTTGCGTTCTTTAAGATGATAAGTTACATTTGCATCCGCATTTGAAACAATAATGCAATGTTCTTTAAAGTAGAATAGGAGAGGTGCCTGAGTGGCCGAAAGGACTTGTTTGCTAAACAAGCGTACCCTAACCGGGTACCCGGGGTTCGAATCCCCGTCTCTCCGCTTTTTTTGATAACCATTTCGGGGTGTAGTACCGTGTCAAGCACGGCATAAACTACGCTCAGAAAATTTTAATACATCTATAATAATTTTATTTTGTATTTACAAATATGATTATTATTCATTCATTTCGGGGTGTAGCGTAGCCCGGTTATCGCGCCGCGTTTGGGACGCGGAGGTCGCAGGTTCGAATCCTGCCACCCCGACTAGAAAAATGGTGGCATAGCTCAGCTGGATAGAGCACCTGCCTTCTAAGCAGGCGGTCCTAGGTTCGAATCCTAGTGCCATCACAAAAGGTCTTACATATGTAAGACCTTTTGCTTTTTATATAAATCAATACAGGTTTTTTTATTCTCTCAAACCATTTAATATTTCATTATTAAATCTCTTGTCACTTATCATAATTTTAAAAAAATCTGAAATAAAAAGCTTGCAACTATCCCATTCATCTTGATTCTCAAAACTGGATTTAAAAACTATCAACTAAATCTAGCATTTTATTTTTGTTACTGAGAAACTCATGCCTTACTTGTTCAATTATCTTAGAATCTCTTTGGAAACCACGATATTGCCTTTGTGTTACAGAGGTTATCTTTATAGCGTTGTTTTTAGTTTGCGAAACTGTGGCATAACTAGCATTTACAAGGCCGCACATATCAAAGTCGTATGGAATAGGATATATTATCTTGTTAATATATAAGAGCTTTGCATTATGCTGTTTTGTAGTTGAAAAGTCGACATTTCCAATCATGAATTGAAAAAATGCATTTTGCACAGAAGTTAAATCGTTTTGAGCTCTTGAATCTATAGACCTTTCAACTATCTTTCCTTGATGACGTTTTGCTACTTTATTATCGTCCTCTATTAAAATACCCTTAATGGTATGAATTTTTAATTTTTTTCCTTTAGGTTCGGTTAAAGTAATGTCAACTAAACGCGTTTTAAAATGATAAGGCGAAATTAATTCATATAATTTGTAAGCTATATATTCTTTAACAACATTGTCGTTCTTATCTTTTTGTAATAAACAAGGTAATACTAATTTTAGCTTTTTATTCCCCTTAAATAATGTGCCTTTAGACGCTTCTTTCTTAATTTTAATTTTTATAGGTGGGAAATAACAATTTTTGCGTCTAAAATTTCCTCTTGCTCTCAATTCTACAGCTAAAGATTTCCATTCATCATTCTTTTGTTTATATTGAAGAGAGGATTTTATATATGTACTATCGTTTGTGTTTCTTTTAAGGTTTTTATTTGAATATGATAACTTTATAGGTAATATTTTCTGATCTCTAAAGAGTTTAGATGTTTTTTTTAAGTTCTCGGAATCGTTAGAATCCTGCGCATAAATATAAGGTGATGTACTGAAGTACAAAAAAAGGAGAATACATATTATTTGCTTATTCATAATATTGTTTCTATTTTAACACATATAATATATTAAATTTCTTGATGATGAATCAATATTTTGCAATTATTAATTTTAAAACTTTAATTGCCTTAACAATTGCTGTCATTACTCCAATAATTGCATATTATTATAATATAAATTACAACATAGACTTAACTCTTATTAGTATTGCTATTGTGTTTCCTCTTGTTTTTACCATTCGTAGTTCATTTAGACGACGAGAAAAGGCACTAGAGCACTTAAGTCAATTTAGAGGCGCAATTAAAACCATAAATTATTTTTTCTTGAGCACAACTAGTCTCAATGATGAAAAAAAAGAAGAGATAACTAATATTTTAGTTGAAATAAGTGAAGGGCTAATTAGTCATCTCAGAAATAATAATTATGATACAGAAAAACTTGATATTTCTGTGCATAAAGTGTATCTTTTTATTATTGATAATAATGAAGTATTGCCAAAGAGTTTAAAGGACAAAGTGATTCGTTTTATGAATGATTTACATGAAGCTATTGAAAACTTACAGGCAATACATGCTCATAGAACACCAATAAGTTTAAAGGCTTATTGTCTCATATTTATATACATATTTCCTTTAATTTATACACCTACTATCATAAATAAAATGGGATCGGAGACTACCATTTGGATTACGTATTTTGTAGTTATACTAAGTGAGTTTATTTTAATTTCTCTTTATAATATTCAGGATGATATGGAATATCCGTTTGATGAAGTAGGCTTGGATGATATCAAGCTGAATACCTTTAAAATAGATAGATAGTCATTAAACTTTTCATTGCGAAGTAATAGTTTCTTATGCCTTATTACATAAAATCACAATCTTTTCATTATTAAAATTAGTAGTAAAAAACACATATAAATTGCCACCATCTTTAATTTTAAACTTCTTTTTAATTTGATTTGTTGTTTCTGGAAAATTACGAGTGCTTATGCTTGCCTTCTTGTTTTTAAGAGACTTTTCTACAAGTTTTTTGTTATACGGAATTGCTTCTAATATCTTAAATCGCCGCCCAGGAAAATCAATTAACTCAGTTGATGTATATAAATGAGAATGTTTGTGAAGTTTATCAACTTTAAGTTTATGAGACACTATTTTAAATGCACCAGATTTTAGTATTGCTGCATTTGGCTCATATAAGTAATTTTGTAAATCGCCAAATGTTGCCACTGTATGTTCTTCTTCATTTAGGTTAAAAGCAAAGGTTTCATCAGTATTTTTTCTGATATTAATAGTTTTAACGCCAATAGTTTCTTGATATCCGTTTTCTAAAATAAAGAGCAATTCTTTAACATCATTATTAATAGCAACGATATGGATTTCTTTTACAAACTTTAATTCAGATAAGCCAACTGTAATATCAAGCATTGGTGAAGCCTTTATTAATATGTTATTGGAATGCTTAAATAATGAATCTATATGTTCTGTAATATTGGGTAAGCAATCTTTTAAATAGAATACTTTTCCTTTAGTATTATGCCTTCTGGAAGGATCTATATAAATCCAATCATAGACTTTTCGTGTGTTGCGCAAGTATTCTAATCCATCTTCATTAGTAGTATTGATATTGAATGCTGTTAGTTGTTCAAAATTATATGACGCAATGTTTGAAAGCCTACTATTAACCTCACAATGTGTTACGGATTTGATTGTTTTGGAGAAATAATATGAATCCACACCTAAACCACCTGTAAGGTCGATTAACGAACTTCCTGATACTAATTGCGATTTGTATTGTGCAGTAATCTCAGATGATGTTTGCTCAATGTTAAGCTTGTTCGGGTAGTAAATATTTGGAGTATTAAACCATGTTGGAAGTTTATTTTCGCTCTTTTTCTTAGCTTCAATCTGTTCTATAATTTCTTTAGTATCTACAGTGTCGAATGCAGTTCCTTTAAGCAATAAAGATGATATATCAGAATTTAAATTATTATTTATAAAATCCTGTATTGCAGTATTTAAAACTTCCTTATTCAAACTAAAACTATAAGTCTTTGGTAAGTTGTTTTACAATTTTATTTTCTGATAAAAACTCTTTCAATACCACTTTTAAAGCCGTATAAGTTGGTATAGCGACAATCATGCCTATAACTCCAAACAAGAGTCCTGCGATTATGATTATTAAGAATATCTCTAAAGGGTGAGATTTTACACTTTTTGAAAAAATAAATGGTTGACTGAAAAAATTATCTACCAACTGACCAATGACAAAACCTATCATCACATAAATGGTTTTTGGTAAAATTACTTCGCTAAAACTTGCATCAAGGTTACTTGTCATAGTAAGAATAAGCATTAAAACGCCTCCAATAAGTGGTCCTACGTAAGGAATAAGGTTAAGAAGTGCACATAAAAAGGCAATAACTATGGCATTATTAATTCCGAAAATTAAGAGCACAATAGTATATATAACAAATAGAATTAGAATTTGAAAGATTAAACCAATAAAATATCGAGATAACAAATCTTTTATTTTATTGAATGATTTTTGCATTCTAGTTTCTTTAGTATCTGGTACAAATACCATGATTCCATGTTCTAGTAACTGACTGTCTTTTAGTAAAAAGAACGTAATAAAAAGTACAGAAAACAGCCCAATACTAAAGCTGCCAAAGCCG
>JAADHG010000207.1 GCA_013151975.1 Chlorobiota bacterium
TTCTTTTATTGTGTACACTATTTGCTTGTAAATTGTTTGAGACCAAGTCTATAAAGCATTTTTTTTGCAAAATTCCAGAAGAAAGTAAACTCACAAAACACCCAACCAAAAGCAACTAATAAAACTTTATATACTGGAAGGACCAATAAAAACTTTAAAGTATAAAATAATACCATTCCTAAAAAGAAGGTGTCAAAATTTTCTTTTACCAAACCAATAGCATCAAAAATAGGTTTAGTAGCCAAAACAGAAATTGATCCTGTAACTGCAAATACCATAAAAATGCGGATAACTTTCCATTTTTGATCTACTTTCCAACGCTTTGCTAAAAAAATGAATAGAGTTAATGTTAGCCTTAATAAAACCAAGCAAAAAACTATTGAAATAGCGATAGTTAAGAAAACCTTAGAAAAAGCAAAAAGAGACGCTAATTTATACGCTGTATATGCTAAACTTATAACAGTAATAAATGGGAAGAAAAGCTGCCAATTTTTTGAAATTTCCCAGTATTTATTAAATTTTTGCATGAAGGATTTTAAAACAACAAAAGTAAAAAACGAAATTTAAATTCTAGGTACAAAACCTGTTAATTGTTGCTTATAATACAATTGAAAGTAGATAAAGTAATAATATAATTTATAGTTTACTTCGTAACCATAATCTATTGATGGGTTGTAATCTATTTGTAGTTCATATAAATTAGAATCATAACGTTGTGGATCCAGAACTCTATTATTCCATTCTACAACATAAAGCCAATTTCTATTTTCTAAAAATTGTTGAGAGTAATAACCTTCAGGTTTTGCAACACTTTGCAGCCAAAAATTGAAACCAGGCTCTATGATAATGATTTCATATTCTAATTTATCATTTGCAATACGAACTGTATCCTGAGTAGCTGTCCTAACTTCAGAAGTAGAAGTATTTATTTTTTGAGGTGTCTTGCAGCTGTATACCCCAAAGGAAACGAGTAGTATTATAATGTAATTTTTCATTTTAAAGCGTTTTTATTAAAGATACAAAATTTGTTTCGTTTCAAATTCAAAATAGTATGTCTTTAACAAAAATATAAGTTAATTACAATGACTCATTTTCAATACGATGTTTACTGCTTAAATTTGTTATTTACCAAACAAACCTCCTAAAAGACTTCCAAGTCCACTTTTCTTTTTTGGGCCTCCAAGAACCATTCCAGCAACATCATCAATAATACTTCCGTCGCCATTAGCATCCAGCATAGACTCTAAAAAACTTTGCTCTGATTGTTTTGAATTACCACCTAGAAAACTCCCGAGCAAGCCTTCAACGCCAGAGGCATTAACATTTTGTTGTCGTGATTGTTTTCCTAAGACACCCATTAAAATAGGTGCGGCCACTTTCAATATTTGTGATACAGATCCAGTATCGACACCAGATTTCTGACTTAGAGCCTTGGTAACATTCTGTTCTTTATTACCAAGAACTTTGCCCAGTATTTTACTGCCATCATCAATAACACTAGAGTCAACACCTCCAGAGAATAAGCCACCAAGATTGTCTAGAATACTGCCGTCGTGCTTGCCATTTAAGGCATTCATAAGTCCTTCTGCCCCTTGTGGAGTAGCAGAGTTTCTTTTCATAGCCTGCATTAATACAGGCAATGCCATTGTAAGTACACTTCCTGTTTTGCTTTCGCTTTGTCCGGTTTGACCAGAAACACCGTTAATAATTGTTTTACCTAGGTCGCTACCCAGTAAATCTAAAATTCCTGCCATAATAGTTGAGTTTGATAAAAGAGGGTTAATAAATTAATGGCTTCAATGTACAAAAAAGTCCTAACATTATTGCTAGGACTTAATTTTTATAAGCTGATTATAAATGGATTAGCTATTTTAATATGCTAATTATTTGAGTTGCTAATTCCGAGCCAATTCTGTCTTGCGCTTCATTAGTTGCTGCACCAGTATGTGGTGTTAAGGACAGCGATGGATGCATTAATAATTGAATTTCTGGATTAGGTTCTTTTTCGAAGACATCTAAAGCAGCTCTTGCAACTTTACCATTAGAAATAGATTCTATTAAAGCGACTTCATCAATGACACCACCACGAGCAGCATTAACTAAAATAACACCATCTTTCATCATATTGAATTCAGCTTTACCAATAACGTATTCTTTTTGTGCTGGTACATGTAGTGTTATAAAATCTGATTGTTTTAAAACACTTTCTTTTGAAATGGTGTTAATTTTAAAAGAAAGTTTTTGACCATCAAAAAAGTCTAGAGTTAATTCTGCAGCTTCAATAAATGGATCGTATGCAATGACATTCATTCCTGCTCCAATGGCAACTTTAGCTGTTGCTTGTCCAATACGTCCAAAACCAAATATTCCAATCGTTTTTCCTTTTAACTCAGTACCTTTTGCATATGCCTTTTTTAAATCTTTAAATTTAGAATCTCCTTCTAAAGGCATATCTCTATTAGAGTTATGTAAATAACGTGCTAAACCATAAAGGTGAGCAAAAACAAGTTCTGCAACAGAATGAGACGACGCAGCAGGCGTATTAATGACATTGATTCCTTTTTCACGAGCATATTCTACATCAATATTATCCATACCAACGCCACCACGACCAATAATCTTTAAACTAGGGCAAGCATCTATAAGATTCTTTCTAATCTTTGTAGCACTTCGTACTAAAATAACATCAATATTATTTTCATTAATGTAATCTACAAGTTGCTCCTGTGCAACAGTAGTTGTATTTACCTCAAAACCTGCTTCTTG
Organism: Chlorobiota bacterium; assembly: GCA_013151975.1. Classification (GTDB taxonomy): domain Bacteria; phylum Bacteroidota; class Bacteroidia; order Flavobacteriales; family Flavobacteriaceae; genus JAADHG01. The sequence continues at coordinate 2,767 of JAADHG010000207.1, forward strand.
TAATGCAGTTACTCCGCTTTGAGAAATACCATCGTTTGCTAAAACTTTCATTATTACTATATTTTTATGCTTTTGTTTCTAATTCACTCATCACTTCTACAAGTACTTGTACACTCTCTAGTGGTAATGCGTTATACATTGATGCTCTATAACCACCAACACTTCTATGACCATTTAAACCATTTATTCCAGCTTCGTTGCACATGGTGTCAAAGGTTTCTTTTAAATCGTCGTTCACTAAATTAAATGTAGCATTCATTAATGAACGATCTTCTTTTGAAGCAAAACCTTTAAATAATGGATTTAAATCAATTTCTGAATAAATTAAGCGCGCTTTTAAGTCGTTTGCTTTTTCTATTGCTGAAATGCCTCCTAGATCCTTTAACCATTCCAAAGTTAGCATGGAAGTGTAAACTGCAAAAACAGGCGGTGTATTAAACATACTACTTTTACTTATATGCACCTTATAATCCATTATTGATGGAATACGTCGTGATACTTTACCTAAAATATCTTCTTTTATAACAACAAGCGTAGTACCAGCTGGTCCCATATTTTTTTGAGCTCCTGCATAGATTATATCAAATTTGGTAAAATCTAATTGACGTGAAAAGATATCGCTACTCATATCGCACACCATCGGAATTGGACACTTTGGAAATTGTTTTATTTGTGTTCCGAAAATAGTATTGTTTGAGGTGCAATGAAAATAATCATAATCTGATGGAATTTCATACCCTTTTGGGATATAATTATAATTCGCATTTTTTGATGATGCTACTTCGTAAATATCATCATAGATTTTAGCTTCTTTAATCGCTTTATCACTCCAGGATCCTGTGTTTAAATAACCCGCTCTTTTTTCTAATAAGTTTAAAGCCACCATTAAAAATTGTGTACTCGCGCCACCTTGCAAAAACAAAGCCTTATAACCTTTGCCTTCAAGATCAAGAAGATCTAATACCAGTGATCTTGCTTTCTCCATAACATCTACAAAAGATTTACTTCT
>JAADHG010000245.1 GCA_013151975.1 Chlorobiota bacterium
GTCTTTGCCAAACGAGCAATTGCTTTTATATCTACTAATTTCAATAAGGGATTTGAAGGTGTCTCTATATAAATTATTTTTGTGTTTGATTTAATACACACTTCAAAATTAGCAACAGATAAACCATCTGTAAATGAATATTCAATATTATAACTGTCAAAATGAGCTTCCACCAAATTACGTGTGCCTCCATAAATATCTTTTTGTAGCACAATATGATCCCCAGCTTTTAAAAAAGCTAATAATGTTGTACTTATTGCTGCCATACCTGATCCAAAAATCATTGCGCTTTCAGCATTCTCTAAGGCGGCTATTTTTTTAGATAAATACTCTTGATTTGGCGTGTTAAAGTAGCGTGGATATCGTTTAACATCAACATCCATAAACTCATACGAGGTTGATAAATAAATTGGGGATACAGCTCCTTTAAACTGTTTATCTTCAATTTCGCCAATGTGGGTACAAATTGTGTTTAATCCCATTTTCTTTTTAGACATAAAATACTTGTTTTAGATGCTGTAATTTACAAAAAGTTGAATAACAAAACTATACTTTAACGGTTTTCCATTTACAAGATTAAACAATGTACTTTAGGCTATATCAATTTAATTTTTATACATTGTTTGACTATATATTTTACATGTGCAAAAATAAAATTCATCGTCATTTTATACTTCATAAACCGTATGGTTATTTAAGTCAGTTTATTTATGAAGGAAAGCGTAAAAGACGTAAAAAACGTTTAGGTGAACTCTATAAATTTCCTAAAGGTAGTATGGCTATTGGCAGATTGGATGAAACTTCTGAAGGTTTGTTATTACTAACTACTGATGGTAAAGTAAGTGAACATATTAGAAGTAAAAAAGTAGACAAAGAGTATTATGTACAAGTCGATGGTGTTATAACTCAAAAGGCTATAGAACAGCTCAAAAAAGGAGTGGAAATTGGTTTTAATGGCACGAAGTATATGACTAAACCCTGTGAAGCTAAACTTATAGCATCCATTGAGCATTTACCTCTGGAAAATAGACATATACGTGATGAGCGACATGGCCCTAAAAGTTGGGCATCAATTACAATATCCGAGGGAAAGTTTAGACAAATACGAAAAATGACCGCTGCTGTTGGGTTTCCAACATTACGTTTAATACGTGTACGAATCGGACATATAAATTTAACTCATCCGTCTGGACAAGTTGAAGAAGTTACATCACTTATTACTCCTTAATTCTGCTCAAATCAGCTTCGGCTGCTATATAACCAAATACAGCCCAATTACCAGTTTTTGTTATCTTTTCAAAAATTTGTATCGCTTTTTCAATACTATCATTATAATAGTGCCAATTCCCAATACCATATTGCACAGCTAGACTAGACGCTAAATTATTATTTTCCATAAGTTCTTTCTCTGAAAGTTCTCCTTTATAAAAAAGTAATAAATTATGGTAAGCGAAATTTTCAATTATAGTCATGTCTTTATCTACAGGTTCTAAGACAACTTTAGCTTGTTCGGGTAATTCCATACGCTTTAATATCATATACATCCAATGTCTGGTAGCTACCTGTAAATCATCATTCGTAGAATTTAATAAACACTCCTTAAACGCCGCTAAAGATTTTTGCAATTCATTTTTTAAGTAGTAAGACAATCCCAAATGATACCAAATATTAGTATGCAAAGTAGATATAGGTTGGTTTAGACTGTTTGGTATGCCATCTTGTTCAATTACATCTTCTGCATCTTTAATAAGTAATGCCGCCTTTTCTAAATCTGCAATTGCTTTATCTAATTGTCTAGTACTTATGTAACGGTGTCCTCTATGGCGATATAAACGTGCTTCATTTGGGAATTTATTCATTCCTTCTGAATATATCTCAATCGCTCTTTTATAATCACCCAAATAAGCTGTACGTCTTCCTAACCAAACAATATGGTTTACATTCTCTTTATTAACTTCATAGTTTTTTAAAGCTTTTAAATAGTTTTCTACTTGTAATGAATCTAACTGTGGATTTACTTGTCGCTTAATTAAGGGTTTATTAAGTAACGATATACCTTGAGATGTATTTATTTTAATATCATCTGCCGTTTTACCTTGCTCACAACTAAACAATAGTAAAAGTGTATAAAAAAGTAGGAAGTATCTTTTCATGTGTTCATATTTATATTTGTCGACGGCTGCATGCGACATCCATATGATCATTCCCTTGGGTATTGAATCTTTAGTTATGAATGTTTCATATAAGTAAATATATGAATAATTACTTTAGATTATCTTCTAAAGACATCTCTTATAATCATTTAGACAAAAAATAATTTTTACTTTTTATAATATTTTACATACTTTCTATGTGCAACAAATCCTAAAAGTGCAATTATTATAACACTAATAATTATAATATTAATACTCGCTATTTGCTGTCCTGATTGATACGAATGTAATCCTGAAAGATAAAAGTTAACACCAAAATATGTAAATATTATACTTGAAAAAGCAACGATAGACATAAAATTAAATCCGAAACGTCCGCGAAGCCCAGGAACTAAACGCATGTGCACTACAAAAGCATATACCATGATGCTTATTAATGCCCACGTTTCTTTTGGATCCCAGCCCCAATAACGTCCCCAACTTTCGTTAGCCCACATGCCACCAAGAAAATTTCCAATAGTTAACATCACTAAACCTACAGTTAGTGCCATTTCATTAATTATTGTAATCTCTTTTATGTTAAGCCACATTCTATCTTTATTGTTTTTGTTTGTAAAAACCATAAGTAATAAGGACACCACTCCTAATATCATTCCTAATGTAAATGGGCCATAACTAGCTACAATAATTGACACATGAATCATGAGCCAATAACTATCTAAAACGGGTTGCAAATTGGCAATAGCAGGATCCATCCAATTCCAATGTGCAATCATTAAAATCATTGCTGTTACAAAGGCTGTTGAGGCTAAAGTTAAATCGCTTTTTCTACCAAATACAAAACCAAACAACATGGTTGCCCAAGCTACATAAATCATAGATTCGTAGGCATCACTCCATGGCACATGTCCTGAAACATACCAACGGGTAATGAGTCCTGCTGTATGCAATACAAACAATACTAAAATAATATAACGGAATGCTTTTACACTAATAGAAATTGTTTTACTCTTGCTTTTAAAAATTTGTATTATAATTAAAATAAACATTAATGTTCCTGCATACATATACCAACTAAAGAGCTTCTTAAAAATATCATACTTATTATAAAGGACTTCGGCATTTACTTTTTTATCACTTATCATTACATCACTTCCAAACTTAAATTGAGTGCGTTTAATAGCATCCAATAGTTTATCACTCTCAGTATAATCTCCTAAATTTTTAGAATTGTTAAGCATATATAAATAGGCTTTAAATCCAGTGTTAATAAAGTTCGCATACAGCGAATCTTGTATCTTGTAATTTCCTGTTTTGTAATCTTGCGATGAAATCCATTTATTATTTTCATCGTCTGGAATTGGAAATATTTTAAGTGAAGATCCTTCTATTGCACTGTATAGCAAATTCACACGCTGGTCTGCTTCTCTAAATTCTTTTTGAATGGCTGTTGGCGATTGTGAACTATAAGCGTCTTGAAGATATGGTGCTAATTTATAACGCCCTTTATCATCAAAAAAATGGGATAACGTCGCGTATTTCTTTGACTTATCAAGACTTATTATATTTCGTATAGTATCAGCCTTTTTAAGTGATAAATAAATAATTGGCACATT
>JAADHG010000120.1:0-3754 GCA_013151975.1 Chlorobiota bacterium
AGAAAATTAAATGAAGAAACCAGAATAACATCTTCAAGAACTATAATTATTATTGTATTAATTATAATGATTTCTCTTGTTGTTGGAGGGTTTTACTACGTTAAAGAGATAACAATTCCAATAGATAAGTTGGCATATAGTGTTGAAAGAATTACTGCGGGAAATTTGAATTTCAAGGCAAAAGTTTTCACACGTACACAAGATGAATTGAATAGCTTTACTAAATTATTTAATAAAATGATAGAGGCTTTATCTAAAAATACTGTTTCTAAGGACTATTTTAATAGCGTTATCCAAAAGATTAATGAAATATTGATTATTACAGATGTCAATAGGAAAATAATTATAGTAAATAAAGCCGCATTAGACTTGTTAGAATATAAAGAAGATGAATTAATAGGTAAGCCTATAGGTAAAATATTACTTGGCGAAAATAAAAAAGATACCATAACTTCGGTTGATGAGACAGTTCAAAATGTTTATAACAAGTATTATTCTAGATCAAATGTTGCCATACCAGTTTCATTTTCTAAAACATTTATCTATGATAAGGAGGAGCGAAAAACAGGCGTTTTGTATTTAGCTTATCATAAAAACGATAATTTAGATAATAAAGACGACGCTAATAAATCAAATCGACAGAGTAAAATTAAGCTAACAGGAGAAACACCGCTTACTAATAGAGAGCTAGAAATAATTAAATTGATAACAAAAGAATACAGTAATCAAGAAATAGCCGATAAACTTTTTATAAGTATCAGGACAGTTGAAACACACAGGAAAAACATAATGGAAAAACTTCACACAAAAAGTGTTATTGGGTTAGTGCATTATGTCATTCAAAATGGACTGATTTAAAAACACTTACACTTACTTTTCATCATTTTTTTAATGTCATTAATAGACGTATCAGGGTTATTGGGTATATTTTTTAATTGCGATTATATATGGGTTATGGGGTATAAATTTATGCCAAATATTCAGGAAATTTGTTGGGAAAATTAAAACAATAAAAACAAGTTTAACAATTATTAAAAAACAAAATTATGAAAATCACATTAACACTATTATTACTGCTTTCTGCCACATTTGTGGTTAACGCCCAAACGTGGGTGGCTCCTAAAAGTGCAGATACAATAGAAAATCCTTTTATAGGCAATAAAGACGCTATAAAAAAAGGCAAAAAATTATTCGCAAGTATGTGTGTAATTTGTCACGGTTTTAAAGGTAAAGGAGACGGTGTTGCCGGTGCAGCTCTAAGTCCTAAACCTGCCAATTTTACTTCAAAAACAATACAAGCACAAACAGATGGGGCTTTGTTTTGGAAATTAACCAACGGTAAAGCCCCTATGGCGGCTTATAAAGACATGCTAACAAAAGAACAACGTTGGCAATTAGTAAATTATCTGAGAACTTTTAAAAAATAAACCAAACTAAGAAATGATGAAAAAACTAATTTTATTAATCTTTTTAGGATTTATAGCCATCGGCGTTAAAGCCCAAAATAATGACTTTAAGTCGAGTAAGACACAATTTATGATTCGTGGTTATGGCCATATGGGATACGAGTCTATAAAGACAAATGGCAATACAGAATCAACTTATGATGGAGGATCTTTTTCACCTATATTTATGTTCAAACACTCAGACAGGTTAATGTTCGAATCTGAATTAGAATTCGAAATTAACGAAGGCACTTTAGAAATTGGCTTTGAATATGCCGACATTATGTATGTTTTAAACGACTATATGACTATTAGAGGTGGTAAGTTTCTATTACCTTTTGGCACATTTATGGAGCGTTTACACCCCAGTTGGGTAAACAGAATGCCTACCAAACCTTTAGGTTTCGGACACGATGGTATTGCACCAGGTTCTGGTGTTGGTGTAGAATTAAGAGGGGCTTTTAGAATGGGTACTTCTACGGTTAATTACTCTTTTTACAATACTAATGGGCCGGCTATTAAAACGCCAAATGGTGTAGAGCCAGCCGAAGCAGGTATGTTAGCTTTTAATAACCTTATAGATAACAATAATAGTACAGCGTTTGGTGGCCGTATAGGCTTATTGCCATTTGCTAATAATTCAACCGAGGTAGGTTTTTCTTTTTATTCTACAGATAAAGTGGGGGCAACAGGTAGTCCTTACGAAAATTTAGGTGCTAATTTGTATGCTTTAGATTTTTCATTTGTAAAACAATTACCATCACTAGGAGGTACTTTTGATATTAAATCACAGTACAATAATTCTAAAATTGATAATATAGTATATACAGTAGAAGAAGATCCTGGCGTGTTTGAAGATTTAAATTTCGACAATCAAAGCCATTCCTTTTATGCACAAATATCATATAGGCCCACTATGTCTGGCGATAAATTCCTTAAAAATTTAGAATTTGTTTACCGTTATTCTGAAGTAAGAACACCCGAAGGTTCAGGGTTTGAATCAAACAAACAAGAATCTGCTTTTGGATTGAATTATTGGATTAGTTGGCGATCACTTATTAAATTAAATTACCAAAGTATTACAGGAGAAGGAGGTCATGATGTCATAGGTAGTTTTGATCAAAAAGGTGTCTTTTTACATTGGGCAATAGGATTTTAATCAATTAAAAAAATAGAAAAATGAAAACATTTAAAATATTTGGAGTCGTCGCTGTTGTAATAGGAATTCTAACAGCACTTACACTAGAATCTTGTTCAGCAGAACAGGTAGCAGCCTACAAAAATAAATCAGGGGCACAGCTTTGGGGTGAAAATTGTATAAGATGTCATACAACACCTTCGCCTGCGGCTTATAACGACACAGATTGGGATACAATAGGTTTGCATATGCAAGTAAGAGCCAATTTAACAAAAAAACAAGCTAAGAAGATTTTCGATTTTATAAAATCGGCTAATTAACTTGTTAATATTTGTTGAATTTAAAACCACCTTCGGGTGGTTTTTTTGTTTTAAACAAAACTTATAATATGTTTTCTTTAAATCATTGAAATACAGCATTGTTACTAATTTAAAAATCTCAATTGTGTAACAATTATCACCTTAAAAACAGTGTGATTTTTAGTGTCTTTGTAAGGTGAAAAACAGGGTGTTAAATAATATTATTACCATAGTTTTAGTACAGTTGATTTTGTTTGCTTCAACAAGCTTTGTGTTAAGTTTTCACCTGTGCGAAAATCACATTCATTCTTTTTCTCTTTTAGGTCAAGCAACGTCTTGTAAGACGATGTCTTGTAATTTATCTTCCTTAAATGGAAGTATGCAGATGAAAAAATCTTGTTGTTCTAACAAACAAATAATAGGAACAGCACATCAATTTCACAAGTCACATAAAATTGAAATTAACAAAATAAACTATACCGTTAGTTTAATACCATAAATTGAAATAGCAATCCTTAATCAAAACTTCAAAAAGGATTATTTTCAAGTTTACTCCTCATCTTTACAAACTTGTAATTTTAAAATTCTCTACCAATCTTTTTTAATTTGATTTTGATGATTTTATAGTAAATCAAAAAAAATAATATGATTAAAAAAACTTTTTTAAATATCAATGGTCTAAAAGACATTGAACGTTCAAAAAATACAATATAAACAAAATATTAAATATTAAATTAAAATGAAAAATTTAAAATACATCTTAATATCATTTATAGTAGCAATAAATGTTAGTTGTTCAACAACAGACTCAAATTTAGATACAAATGCAGGAAGTATAAGTATCAAATTGACAGATGCCCCAATGCCTTACG
>JAADHG010000120.1:3783-9458 GCA_013151975.1 Chlorobiota bacterium
AGTATTACCATTGATAAGGTTGAAATAGGCTTGGCATCAGACCCCAATTCATTTGTTGTCATAATGAATGAAACAAAAACCTTTAACATGTTAAACATGGTTAATGGTATTACAGAAGTTTTGGCAACGGCCACTATTCCTGAAGGCGATTACGATACAGTGCGTTTGTACATATCTTCTACAAAAATGCAAATGAATTCAGGCGAAACCTTTACTTATGAAACCAACTCCTCTAACATGTCAGGTGGCATGATGGGCGGTGGTATGAGTTTTAATGATGGTACAGGAAGTATTGACATTACTTTAGATCATCTTGTAAACGTCCAAATGGGTAGTGATAACGAGTTTTTAATGGATGTTGATATAGACCATTCGTTTATGTTAGAAGGCGTTAGTTTTTCGGGTATGGGCTCAGGTATGGGTAACGGTATGATGAGTATGTCAGGCTTTACTTTTAACCCCACTATGCGTTTTGTTAATTTAGCCGAAACAGGTACTATTTCGGGCTTTGTACATATGGGTACCGATGGTTTAGCCGATGTTAATATCAGCCTTATGCAAAATGGCGAAGTTTATACATCAACACATACAGACGCTACTGGCCATTATCAAATGATTGGTATTCCTGCAGGTATTTATACTATTATAGCTGAAGCCGATGGTTATACGATGAACAGTACCGGAAACGATAGCAATATGGGCAACATGCAAATGACAGCTCAAGACGAAATGACGGTCGATTTTGATATGGTACCTGCTAATTAATTTTAAATAAAATTTAAAGATTAAAACCACCTTCGGGTGGTTTTTTTATGAAAAATAGTTATGCAAATAAATGACATAATTAACATTTCTTTGTGTCTCAGGTTGTAAAGGTTAAACTTTTTTATTGACCAAAGACATATTGTAAATTAACTGATTATGTCTCAATTACCACTGTTTATTCCAAAAAGCAATTTGCCACGTCTTGTTATTATTGGCTCCGGATTTGCAGGCTTACAATTGGCTAAAAAATTAAAAAATGCAAAATATCAAATAGTTATACTCGATAAAAATAATTTCCACCAATTTCAGCCTTTGTTGTACATGTGGCCACCAGTGGCTTGGAGCGCGATGCTATTGTCTTTTCAACGCGCAAGATTGTACGCAATTATAAAAATACTTTTTTTAGAATGGTTGCAGTACAAAAAATTCAGCCGAAAGAAAAATGTGTTTTAACCGATAGAGGTACTTTGCATTACGATTATTTGGTTATTGCTACAGGAAGTGTCAATAATTTTTATGGGATGCAAGACGTAGCAGAAAATGGTGTAGGGCTCAAATCAATCCACGAAGCCTTGGCTATTCGCAGTATGATTTTACAGCACCTTGAAACCGCTGTTGACGTGTCCTTATCCGAAGAAAAAGAAGCCAATACTACCGTTGTTATTGTAGGGGCAGGGCTGCCGGTATAGAAATGGCGGATGCTTTATCCGAATTTAAAAAATACGTATTCCCAAAAGATTACGCAGAGCTTAAAGACTATCCTTTAAGGATTCATTTAATAAGTGCATCACCCAAAATTTTACCGATGTTGAGTGGCAAATCATATGTAAACTCTTTAAAAGATTTAGAACGTTTAAAAGTACAAGTTCACCTCAATGTAGCTGTACAATCTTATGACGGCTTAACTGTTAAATTATCTAATGGCAAGATGCTTAAAACAACCAATTTAATTTGGACAGCCGGTGTAAAAGGGACTTTCTCAAAAGGCTTACAACCCGATATTGTACGACGTGGTGATAGGTTAGAAGTTGACGCTTTTAACGCCGTAATAGGGACTGATAGTATTTTTGCTATTGGCGATGTGGCTTTGATGAAAATCGACGCTTATCCAAAAGGGCATCCTATGGTAGCACCAGTGGCCAACCAACAAGGGACACATTTGGATAAAAATTTATTGAAACCAAAAAATAAATGGCAACCTTTTATATATCGCTACAAAGGCTCTTTGGCAACCATTGGTAAAAAAAGTGCTGTAGCCGATTTTGGCACACTACATATTTGGGACTTAATAGCTTGGTTTTTGTGGTCAACTATTCACTTGATGTCTATAAGTGGTTTTAAAAATAAGATTATGGTAGGTCTTAGTTGGGCGTCTAGCTATTTTACTTACGACAAAGGTAATCGACTAATTATTAGAAAATAAAAACACAAAAAAGCCTTTGATTGTATTGCAACAGAAACCTTGACAGAGGTATAGATTTTGGAGTTACGCTTATTGATTTTGGTTATGATTGCGTTGTGGATTGACAGTTTTGTTTGGCTTTCACTCCGAGTGTGCAGAAATCTGACTGCAAAGGTGCTGAGGCACTTTTTAAGCCAAATAAAAACTGTGACAACGAATTTTCATAGTTTGTTTTAAAGTTTAAATATAGTTCTAATTTTCATTTAGTTACAATACACAATGAATTATAACCATTGTTGCTGGCTTTATATTAATTTCAAGGGGATGTGGAATAACTAAAACAACAGGGTTATAAAAAATTTAGATGCTATAATCTAAATATTATCACTATCTTAGCAAGATATTTCTTTAGAAAAAAATGACCTGACTAATTTTACTACTGATATTGTAAGTAGAATTCGTTTCATACTCTCATACGAATATTGAAAAAAATGACTGCTAGTTTGCACTAGTACTGTCTTTTATCGTTGATTTTCTGCGCTAACTCGCCAATTACTGGGACTAAAAATATAAGATTTTTCTTATATGAATTGATTTTAATTAAAATTATTATTATTATTTACATGAATGAAATTTACAATTTGAATAACTCTGAATGCTCTGAAAAAATCACTACAGCACTTGTTCTCGCAGCAGGTACAGGGAATCGCTTAAGCCCCTTAACCAATGATGCCCCAAAATGTTTGACCAGAGTTAATGAAATTGAAATTCTAGGACGTCTTATAGAAATCCTTCATCACTACAAATTCACACGCTTAGTTATTGTTATTGGACCTTTTGAGCAACAAATCAGAGATTATATTGAAAGCATATCCAAAAATATTACAGTTGAGTACATTGTAAGTCCATTATATAAAACGACAAACAATATCTACTCACTATGGATGGCAAGAGAAAAAATCAAGGAATCGTTTGTCCTAATTGAAAGTGATTTAATTTTTAAGTCTTCTCTACTTAAAGAAATACTCTTACCAAATAAGATTGCTGTTTCTCATATATTACCTTGGATGAATGGGACAACCATAACTACTGATAAACGATTGCCTAGTCAGGTAACCGCTTTTAATCTTGGTGGCTACGCAACAAATGACACCAACTTTAAGACAGTTAACATTTATAGTTTTTCACCACAATCATGGAGACAGGTTAGTAAACGATTAGACTCATGGATTTCGAAAGGTAAAGTAAATGATTATTATGAGGCCGTATTTTCAGAAATGGTAGCAGATGGCAGTCTAAATTTCCAATGTGTTTACTTTGATAGTGATTTTTGGTACGAAATAGATACCATAGAAGATCTGCACGAGTGTGAAAAAATTATGCTACATACAAAACAACCATTATCAGCCGTAGTGTAATGAAAATAATATTTTGGAATAAAGTCTACAAAAACATCCCAAACATCGTCTCGATTCTTGGTGTTCTACCATTGGTAATACTATTTTCAGACAATGGCTTCCTGTATATAATCCCTTTGATAATCTACAACAATATCATGGATGATCTTGATGGCATTCTAGCAATAAAGCTGAATGCCAAAAGTGAATTTGGGGCTCGGATGGACAATGTTTGTGATGCAGTGTCTCATACCATTCTTGTTATGTTTATTGGATTACACTATGGTATCGTTTGTGGTATTATAGGTTTAATTGCTGTTGCTGCAATTTTAATACGATCAGTAGCAAGACTTGATCCTGCTCTTACAAAATCAGCAGGCTCACCTACTAATGAACTTATTCGTCACACTTTGTTTGTACTTCTATTAGCTGATTTATTTAGTTTCGATCCTACTTGGACGTTAATTATTATATTTCTAACAAACGCAATAACTATGTTTGTGCCTTACCCTATGCCTTATTTGATTAGAAGTATGACCAAAAGTGCCACAGCAATATCATTAGTTAATATATCACTTATTTTGGCTTGGTTGGTTCCATACACCGCTCCTGTAATTGCAGCTGGATTTTTCTTTTCTTATCTCTATTCTCTGATTAAAGTTATAATAGAACACAAAAAGTAAATTTCTATGGGTGCAAGTCTTTTTGACTTGTGCTTATGAATAGAAAGAAGTAAAACTATATGAGTTTGCCTTTGCGTGGCAAAATAAAATGTGCAATTTGGTCGGTTGGCTGTTCTTTTTTAGTACGATTTCTCTTCTGTAGTGCTTGCAGGTAACGGGTTGGCTATGCCCAGTAAGGGATTTCGAAGCACTTCCGTTTCCATTTATTACTAATTTTCATTACTTGCATTTACTTTCAATTAACCACTAAAACCCTTATTGGATATAGCCTTTATTGGTAACAATTATTTTTTATTTCGTCCAAGGTTCTTTGTCTGAAACGTCCATAAATGTTTTTCCATCATAAAGACTTATTCCTTTCCAAGTACCAAACCAAATCTGTCCTTTTTTATCTGTAAAAATGCTTTGAACCCCGTTTGTAGTTAATCCGTCTTCAGTCGTGAATTGGGTAAAGTTAGTTCCATCGTAACGGTACACGCCATAATTTTCAGCCGAAAACCAAATATTTCCTTTAATGTCTTCACAAAAATTATAGGTTTCAATGCCTTCGATAATTCCTTCTTTTGTGAAGTTAGTAAATGAATTTCCGTCATACTTGCTAACACCACCGAAAAAAGTACCAATCCAAATATTCCCCTTGCTATCTTCAAAAATATCCCCTACATTATTATCAGTAAGCCCATTTTCTTTTGTAAAGAATTCAAAGGTTTCTCCGTTAAACTTACTAATTCCATATCCATCTATAGCAAACCAAATATGTCCCTTTTTATCTATCAAAATATCGCCAATTCTGTTTTCTGATAGCATAGGTTTCGCATCAGACACTTGAGCTTTTGGAACTTCGAACGTTTCAAAGTTAGTTCCATTAAATTTACTTGCACCATTCATAGAACCAACCCAAATGATTCCATCTCTGTCAATTTCTATCGCCCAAATATTGTTATCAATTAAACCTTCTTTTGTTGAATATTTTGTGAATACTTTTCCATCATATTTTACCAAACCGTCTGAAGTTCCAAACCATATATTCCCATTTTTGTCCTCTACAATTCCTGTAATCTGTATTCCTACTCCATCTTTTATTGTAAATTTTTCAAGCTTTATTCCATCATATTTTATTAAGCCCTCAACGTTCGTACCAAACCAAATATTTCCTTTATTATCCTGATACATTATTCGAACAAAATTATTAACCATTCCGTTTAAGTTTGAATGTATTTGTGGGAAAAATGTGTTTTGGTTAAAGATAAGGGGTTGATTATTTTGAGTCGATTTTTCAATGCTCCCTTTTGCAGGATTTTCAGTTTCTTGTCCTTTGCAGGAAGTCACAAGTATTATTAACACAAGGCTTAATAGTCTAGCGGGTAAAATCATTTTGGTTTTAATTTCAGACATACTTTTAATTTTGGTTTTAATTACTGCCAACGG
>JAADHG010000211.1 GCA_013151975.1 Chlorobiota bacterium
TTGGCTAGATATACACCATTTTCTAATGTAGAAATGCAACAAGATTACGATAAGGCATCTAAGGTTATTTCAGCAATAGATAAACAAATAAGATAGTGTAGAAAGTGTAAAATAATGAAGAAAATAATATACATCTTAATAATTTTGTTGAGCAATTTTAGTATAGCTCAAAATAATGAGTTGTTTACTAACGCAAATAGCTTGTATAACGAAGGCAAGTACCAAGAAGCCATACAATCTTATGAAAGTATCTTAAATAATGGGGTACATTCAAGCGAGTTGTATTTTAATCTTGCAAACGCCTATTATAAACTAAATGAGATTGCTCCGAGTATATATTATTATGAAAAAGCAAAGCAATTATCGCCAAACGATAAAGACATTGAAAACAATATGTCATTTGCTAAAAACATGACTGTTGATGAGATAGATAATATACCGGAAACAGGATTTTCAAAAATTGTAACAAGCATTACCAACCTATTTAGTTTTGATGGTTGGGCCATATTTTCAGTTACGTTTGTATTGCTTTTTGTTGTATTATTTTTAGGATACTATTTTTCATATTCAACCGTAAAAAAACGCTTATCGTTTGTGGCAAGTTTTATTGTTTTATTTTTTGCCGCTGTAACCTTATTTCTAGCTTTTCAAAAAGAGACATATAGTAAAAACGATAAACCAGCCATAGTTTTTGCTCAAGAGAGCGCTATAAAAAGTGAACCTAATTTACGCAGTGAAACAGCTTTTGTGCTACATGAAGGCACCAAAGTCCAGATATTGGAAACCTACAATAAAAACTGGACAAAGGTTAAGATTGCAAATGGTAAGACCGGCTGGATTGCAAATGCCGATATTAAGCCTTTAAAGGATTTTTAGTTATTATTTAACAGTATAAACCCCAATAAATATTATATTTGCGCTTGTTAAATAAAATATGAAATGTCAAGAAGCTTAATTTCTATTATTTTCTCAGTAATTTTCATGATAACATTAATAGCACCATCTGTTATTATTGTTATAGATAATGATGCAGATATTTCTTTTTTTTATGACACTACTGAAGAAGAAGATAAAGGCAGCGAAAAGCATAAAGATTTAGAAGTTTTATTTTCTGAATTTAATGAAAATGAAGCATATTTTGTTTCTAATGAAACAGAAAGTAATCTAGGATATTATTTCAAAAAATATCCTAAGCCACACCTTAATTTAATATCTCCCCCTCCCGAACAACACATATTATAATTCGGTTTAATTATCAGGGAAATAGTCCCTGTCTTATTTTCTAATAACCCTTGGCATAAATAGTCTTGGGGTTAAATATTATAATATGTTTAAAAATATTAAAAGTGACTTACCAGCGAGTATAGTCGTATTTTTTGTTGCATTACCTTTATGTTTAGGTATTGCATTGGCAAGTGGTGCGCCCCTTTTTTCAGGCGTTATCGCGGGCATTGTAGGAGGCATTGTAGTAGGGTCGCTTAGTGGTTCAAAAATTGGAGTTAGTGGTCCTGCAGCAGGATTGGCAGCCATTGTTTTAGCAGCCATTGGCACTCTAGGAAGTTATGAAAACTTTTTGGTTGCTGTAGTTTTAGGAGGAGTAATTCAATTAGTTTTTGGGTTTTTAAGAGCAGGAATTATTGGGTATTATTTTCCATCTTCAGTAATTAAAGGCATGCTTACAGGCATAGGAATTATTATTATTTTAAAACAAATTCCACATTTTTTTGGGTACGATGCAAGTCCAGAAGGAGGCTTTACTTTCTTTCAAGTTGATGGAGAAAGTAATCTCTCTCAACTATTAAACACTATAAATTATATTCAACCAGGGTCAACCTTAATTGGAATATTAGGATTAGGAATTCTAATACTTTGGGATAAAGTGTTATCCAAAAAAGGGAAAATATTTCAGATAATACAAGGACCTCTAGTTGCTGTAGTTTTGGGGATTGTTTTTTATGTAGTTACTAAATCTAATGAAGCCATTGGAATAGCCAAAACTCATCTAGTTAGCGTTCCTATTCCAGAAGATGCGGCATCATTTTTTGGACAATTTAGCGTACCTAATTTTAGTGTTATTACTAGTACTGATGTATGGGTTGTAGCATTTACAATTGCATTGGTGGCGAGTTTAGAAACACTACTCTGTGTCGAAGCTACAGATAAATTAGATCCATATAAAAATGTAACACCTACAAATAGAGAGCTACTTGCCCAAGGGACTGGGAATATACTTTCTGGCTTAATAGGAGGCTTACCAATAACACAGGTAATTGTTAGGAGTTCTGCAAATATCCAATCGGGAGGCAGGAGTAAAATGTCGGCTATTATTCATGGGTTTTTACTATTGATATCGGTAGTAGTAATTCCTAAATTATTAAATATGATTCCGTTATCAGTACTTGCCGCAGTACTCTTAATTGTGGGCTATAAATTAGCAAAACCCGCATTATTCAAGAAAATGTATAATTTAGGATGGAAGCAATTTATTCCGTTTACAGTAACTGTTTTGGGGATTGTATTTATAGATCTTTTATACGGTATTGGTTTAGGGCTTGCTGTAGGGATAGTTGTGATATTGATAAAGAGTTATCAAAACTCACACTTTTTACATAAAGAAGGAAAAGAAGAAGGCAAATTAAAAATGACTTTGGCCGAAGAAGTTACATTCTTTAATAAAGGAGCTATCTTAAAAGAATTAGATTCCTTACCAGAAAACTCATACTTAGAACTCGATGTTAGAAAAACCAGGTATTTAGATAACGATATAGTAGAAATTCTTGAAGATTTTGCACTAAAAGCTAAAAACAGAAACATTAATATTAAACTTATTTCTGAACGTGGCACAGTTGAAAACCCATCAAGTTATATCGAGTTCTTTAAATTAAGACCAAAAACAGCATAAATAAATTTTTAAAATAATAAATATGAAAGCACATACAAAAATAACACAAGCAGCAATGACACCAGAAAAGTCACTGCAATTTTTAAAAGAAGGAAATATAAGATTTCAAAATAATTTAAAAACAAATAGAAACTTACTAGAGCAAGTAAATGATACCAGCGAAGGGCAATTTCCGTTTGCAACTATTTTAAGTTGTATCGACTCAAGAGTATCTGCCGAATTGGTTTTTGACCAAGGCTTAGGAGATGTTTTTAGTGTAAGAATAGCGGGAAACTTTGTAAATGAAGATATTTTAGGGAGCATGGAATTTGCATGTAAACTTGCAGGGACAAAGCTAATTGTAGTACTTGGGCATACAAGTTGTGGAGCCATAAAAGGCGCTTGCGACGATGCTAAAATGGGGAATCTAACAAAGCTTATCGAAAAAATTAAACCTGCAGTAAATGCCGTAAAATCACCAGAAGAAGCAAGTTTAAGAAATTCTTCTAACTTAGAATTTGTTGATAACGTTTCTGAGAAAAATGTAAATCTAACTATCGATAGAATTATTAAAGAAAGTGATGTTCTTGCAGAGATGCAAAACAATGGAGATATTTTAATAATAGGCGCTATGTACAATATTAATACAGGTGCAGTCTCTTTTTATGAATAGCAAAACCTTTATGGAAGCAGTTTTGAAAAGAACAAAAACGGTAGTATTAATAGTGTTATTAATACTACCTGTTTTAGCGATAAGCCAAGAGAGTAATTTCGGAAATTGGTTGTTGTATATTGGGAATAGGCAGATTAATGAAAAGTGGAATGTTCATAATGAAGTACAGTACAGAAACTATAATGCTATTGGCGACTTAGAGCAATTGTTAATAAGAGTAGGGCTTGGTTATAATCTTACAGACAAGAATAACAATTTACTGCTAGGATATGGATATATCTTGTCAAATAATTATTTAGGAGATGTAAATGAAAAAATTTCGGTGAATGAACATAGAATCTTTCAACAATTTATAAGTAAACAAAATGTTGGTAAACTAAAACTTAGCCATCGATATAGATTTGAACAACGATTTATAGAAAATGATTTTAAGTTACGGTTGCGTTATTTTTTAGGATTGAATATTCCGTTAAGTAAGAAAGAAATAGGCAATAACACATACTACATTTCTGCTTATAATGAAATATTTTTAAACACAAAAACCTCTATTTTTGATAGAAATAGAGTTTATGCAGGCATAGGATATCGTATAAATAACAGTATCAAAATAGAAGCAGGATATATGAACCAATTTTTTGAAACCACTAGTAGAGATCAATTTAATATTATCACATTTATCACTTTTTAAAAATAAAGTAAGACACACATTTTAAAAGCAGTTGGTTTTCATTTAAAATATCAGTATTTTAATTTTTTTAAATAAACAGATATTTTATGAAAAAACTATTCTCAAATTTTAAAGGAGATGCCTTCGGAGGCATTACTGCAGGAATTGTTGCACTACCATTAGCATTAGCTTTCGGGGTATCTTCAGGTTTAGGCCCAAGTGCAGGATTATACGGAGCAATTTTTATTAGTTTTTTCGCAGCTCTTTTTGGAGGTACAAATACTCAAATCTCTGGACCAACTGCCCCTATGACTGCGGTGAGTATGGTAATAATAGCAGGAATTGTAGCATCATTTGATGGCGATATAAATAAAGCATTACCAGCAATTTTAATGGTGTTTTTATTAGCAGGACTCATGCAAATAGGGCTAGGAGTAATAGGCTTGGGGAAGTACATAAAATACATTCCTTATCCTGTTGTTTCAGGATTTATGACCGCTATTGGTGTTATAATTTTAGTAACTCAAATATTACCATCTCTGGGTTATTACCCTAAAGAAGACACAGAATTTGTAAACCAATTTAAGCCTTATGCAGAAGAGATCATTTTAGACAATATCTTAAAAGAAGAAGCAGGCGAAGGTATTTTAGTTTTAGAGGATTTTAAAGAAACCATTAAACGCGCACAAAGTTTAACACAAGAAGATATTCTTAAAGAGTCACAAACTCTTGCTGCAAAAGAAACATCAGGAGTTTTAGGCGCTTTAAAAGTAATGCCAAGAGCATTGCAGCACGTCAATTGGTTAGAACTAATCTTAGCCTTAGGAACCATACTTATTATTTATGGGTTTAAGCGGATAACGAAGACCATTCCTAGTACTTTGATCGCTTTGTTAGTTATGTCAGGAATTGCTTATGGTTTTAAATTAGATTACAGACCTATTGAAGAAATACCAAGCGGATTGCCAATTCCTAATCTGGAGATGTTTACCAGCTTTAGCCTTGGTAGTCTTACACCATATATTTTTACAGCTTTAACTTTGGCCTTGTTAGGAGCCATAGATTCATTATTAACCTCGGTTGTTGCTGATAATATGACTAAAACAAAGCACAAACCCAATAAAGAATTAGTAGGGCAAGGTATAGGAAATAGTATAGCAGCTGTATTTGGCGGAATCCCTGGTGCTGGAGCAACTATTAGAACAGTAGTTAATATCAATGCAGGAGGAAAGACCAAATTATCGGGAATGATTGCAGGAATTTTACTCTTTATCATCTTATTGGCTTTAGGTCCTGTTGCGTCGCAAATTCCTGCAGCTGTTTTGGCGGGAATACTTATTACTGTTGGTATAGGCGTAATGGATTATAAAGGGCTTAAAGCAATGCCTAAAATGCCTCGTGCAGAAGTAATAATTATGCTAGTGGTTTTAGTATTATCGTCTGTTTGGAATCTTGTTTATGCAGTAGGAATTGGCTTAGTGATTGCATCATTAATGTTCATGAAAAAAATTGGAGATTTAACAGCCGAACGATCAGACGTTAAACCTCTAAAAGAAGAAAAAGCATGGGATGATGAAGCTAATTTTCCAGAAAATTTAAAAGAAGAAGTCTTTATAAAACATATAAAGGGGCCTTTGTTTTTTGGTTTTACAAGCGATTTTCAGCAACTTTCAACTCAAATTCCGGAAAGTGCCACAACTATTGTGATACGCATGGATAGAATGCAATATATAGATCAATCTGGCTTATATGCTTTAGAAGATGTTTTAATTCAATTAATAAAAGACGGCAAGAAAGTATTGTTAGTAGATGTTTTAAAACAACCTAAATATATGATGGAGCGTATAGATATTATTCCAGATTTAATACCAGAAGAATATATATTTGTTAGTTTTAATGATTGCCTTACATGGATAAAAGCAAATGTTAAGGACAATAAAAGTAAAGCGAAACTATGAATTTAGACAAGGTATTTCAGAATAACGAAAAATGGATTAAAGAAAAGATTGCCCTTAATGCTAACTATTTTGACGATTTAGGCAAAGGGCAACAACCAGAATTATTATATATTGGTTGTTCAGATAGTCGTGTTACTGCCGAAGATTTAATGGGTCTTGGCCCTGGAGAAGTATTTGTACATCGCAATATTGCCAATATGGTTTGCGGGACAGATTTAAACGCAATGTCTGTAATAGAATATGCCGTTGAACATTTAAAAGTAGGTCATGTAGTAGTTTGTGGGCATTATGCTTGCGGAGGCGTAAAGGCAGCAATGCAATCAGCCGATTTAGGAATATTAAATCCATGGCTACGTAATATACGAGACGTATATCGCATCCATAATCAAGAGCTTAATGCTATTGATTGTGAAGAGAAAAAATACGACCGATTAGTAGAACTCAATGTACAGGAACAATGTATAAACCTAATGAAAACTTCGGCTGTGCAAAAAGCGTATAGGGAAAGAGGGTTAAAGGTTCACGGTTGGGTTTTTGACGTACATTCAGGTCGGTTAATTGACTTAAACATAGATTTCGATACTATTTTAGATAAAATTAGAGAGATTTACCACCTAGATTAAAGCCGATTTATTTTTCGGTATTTGCAGTGTCTTCAGAAAGATCTTCTTTAATTAGATAGGGAAAAATCATTGGAACCAACGATTTTACAGGCTTGTATAAAATAGAGTTTTGTAATTCTTCATCTTCAATAAATGGAAGCGTTTTATTCATGGTGTTAAATATCATAAGTACAACACTTAAGATTAATCCTATTTTTAGAGCACCAAAGATACCTCCAAGTAATTTGTTTAATATTCCTAAAGCTGCAAAATCTGCTAACTTTGTTAACGCTTTTCCAGCTAATGAAATAGCTAAAACAATAATGACAAAAGTTATTGCAAACGCCGTAATGCTTATAGTTTTTTCAGTCCAATCTACTCTACTTTCTAAAAACTCGGCAGCAAAATCGCTAAAATAAATAGCACCATAAATACCTGCAATTAAAGCGACTAATGAAGCCACTTCTACAAAAAGACCTTTGGAAAGACCACGGATGAGACCAAATAGAATAAGGGCACCTAAAATGATATCTAAAATATTCATGGATGTAATAATTTTAGTAAATATAAATTAACTTTGCCACTTTGTAAATTAACGCAAAAATTACTATAAAAAGTATGTCTAGAGACGAACAACTCAAACAACGTTGGGATAAAGTAGTAGAGAAATTATCTACTCAATTTGCTGATGGAGACACCATAAATTTGGACGCTATTATATATTTAATAGGCGTTCAAGAACTTGGGCAATTACACCGAGAATATAAAAAAGACGATAAAATAAGCCTTATGCATATTGCCATTTGTAAGTTACTTGAGCCTTATGGTTATTATGAATTTGATTATTTTGACGACAACGGGTGGCCACATTATATAACCAAAGAAGAGCTTCCGCATTTAAAAGCAGGAGAACAAAGCGTATTGATGAAAGAAGCTATTGTAAACTATTTTCTTGAAGCGGAGTTTATAACATAAGATTTGTTAAATTTGCCCTTTATTTTGAAGCATTACCATGATTGATAAGATTAAAGCCCTTATAGCGGAAGCAGAAGGATTTACTGCACAAACCAAAGAAGAAGTTGAAGCATTTAGAATTAAATATCTAGGCAAAAAAGGATTACTTAATGAGTTTTTTGCAGAGTTTAAGAATGTAGCTAACGACCAAAAGAAAGACTTTGGGCAAATTGTAAATAAGCTTAAAAAAACAGCCGAAGAAAAAGTGGCTGCTTTAAAAGAAGAACTTGAAAGCAAAGAGGATGTAAAAGGTGTTTATGGAGATTTATCACGACCGGGAGAGCCTATTCAAATTGGAGCACGTCACCCTATTTCTTTAGTGAAGAACCAGATTATAGATATCTTTTCTCGTATTGGCTTTAATGTGAGTGAGGGTCCAGAAATTGAAGATGATTGGCATAATTTTACAGCATTAAATTTACCAGAATACCATCCTGCTCGCGATATGCAGGATACCTTTTTTATTCAAACCAATCCTGATATTTTATTACGCACACACACCAGTTCGGTACAAGTGCGTTATATGGAAAACAACAAACCGCCGATTCGTACCATTTCTCCAGGAAGAGTATATCGTAACGAAGCTATTTCGGCACGATCGCATTGCTTTTTCCATCAAGTAGAAGGCTTGTATATAGATAAGAACGTAAGTTTTGCCGATCTAAAACAAACCTTACAGTACTTTACAACCGAAATGTTTGGGAAGTCTAAAATACGCTTACGACCTTCGTACTTTCCGTTTACAGAACCAAGTGCTGAGGTAGATGTATATTGGGGTTTAGAAACCGAAACCGATTATAAAATGACCAAAGGAACAGGGTGGTTAGAAATTATGGGTTGTGGTATGGTAGATCCTAATGTGTTAGAAAATTGTGGTATTGACTCTAAAGAATACTCTGGTTTTGCCTTTGGAATGGGCATAGACCGCATTGCATTGTTACTACACCAAATAAGTGATATACGTTTATTAAGCGAAAATGATGTGCGCTTTTTAGAACAGTTTAAGTCTGCTCTTTAGTTCCTGCGGAAGCAGAAATCTCATAAATAAGAATTAATTAGAAACAAATTAACTGCCAACTTTTTAAAAGTTTCGCAATGACTTTAATTTAGAAGTTTCGTTATCGGCTTGAATAAACACCTATTTTTAATGGCGTTTATTTTTTGTTAGCAACTTTAATTAAGTTTATTAATATTTTAAAAGCGTCAATTGTAAGCTCAGGCTTATCTACTTGTAAGTAATGTCTGGCATTAGATACTCCAATTTGCATATTAATGTCGGAATTAATTATTGTTCTGTTTTGTGCTTCATATCTCGCTTTCATTATTTCTTTACTACCTCTTAAGGGCGAAGCCTCAATTTTTAAAGATGTCAATACAAAATGCGGGATATTAGAAGGATAACTAAACCAGTTTTTCCATTTTTCTGGTGAATTCCAAACTTCAAATAATGATTCAACTTCATCATTTCTGGCAGTGAATTGATTGAACCTAGCTGTAAATTCACTTCGTTCAATCTGTCTTGCATTTGGTTCAAAGGGTTCTAAAACAGTAAAATAATCTTCGAAAGTTGGGTCTATTGATAACAAGCCATCAACTTTAGTTGGATTTTTAGCTGCATAAGCCCTAATGAATAATCCACCATAACTATGCCCTCCAAGAATGAAGTGGTTTGGGACTTTTAATATATCTATTAAAGCCTCTAATTCTCCTACCATTTCATCGAAATGCTTCCGATTTATATTATATGAGCTTTTACCTAAGCCTGCCCTTGAATATCTTACAACAGTTGTGTATTGACTCAAAGAATCAAATACAGAATTGTATGCACTTAAAGAACTACCAACTCCTGAAACAAGGACAATCCAAGGTTCACCCGAACCCTTTATTTCGTATTCAATACTATCTTGTTCAACAATTACAAAATCTTGCGCAAAGCAATTTGTGAATCCAATTGTTAAAGCAAATAGAGTTATAAATATTTTCATTTTTTGATTTAAATTATTCATGTCGCGGTTTCTTTCTTTATTGTTGCTAATGGTTAAGATATGGTCAATTTTAATTGGTTATATCTAGCAATAACGAAGGTAGTTGTTTTTTTATTCAAAACTTTCTGGAAGTACTCGAATATAACATCGTACATTTAACACTAACCTGTATTCTATGTTTATACTTTCGTTTTAGCACTTATTATGCTATTTTTTATATGTGTTGTTAGTGGTAGGATTAACATATTCGAGGACTAAAGAATCTGTTTTTTTGATTAAATCATTTTCAAATAAGGTATTTCTATTCATAAAGATGGCTATAGTTAAAGGTTTGTTTAAATATCTTTTTGTAAAAGTATTAGTACCAAACCAACCACCAGTGTGAGTAGCAGTACTATCAGTTACTACCCAACCCATTGCATAATGTCTATCTTCTCCGTTTACTTGATATGTAGAACTGGGTTTAAAAATTAAGGCGTGAGTTTTTTCAGAAAAAATAGCTTTATTTCTTAAAGCTAAATCATATTGGAAGTAATCATTCACACTTGTATAAACTGCTCCATCTCCCATAAGACCATTCATAAAATTGCCATCGACTTTTTTCCAATTTCCCAAGCTGTCTTTTTCATAACAATATGCTCTCTCTTTGATTTTAATTGGATTTGCTAGGTTGTAATAATTTGTTTCTTTCATTCCAGCTTTTTCAAACACATTTTTTTTGGCGTAGATGGGAAATTCTTCTCCACTTACTTTTTCAACCAAAAGAGCCAAAACAATATATGCGGTATTTGAATACTCCCAACCTTTTCCTGCTTCAAATATTGGTTTTGGATTAGTGGAGAGCCAATCTAAAATATCCTTATTTTCTACGATTTTCGATTTATCCCAGTCTTTTAAAAAATAAGGAGCTTCGTAATCCGCAAGTCCGGAGGTATGATTTAGAAGATGCTGTACGGTTATATTTTCAAAAACGTGATATGGCCATATTTTTTTGATTGAATCATTTAATGATAGTAATCCTTTATCAACAAGACTTAAAACAGACAATGCCGTAAACTGCTTACTTACAGATGCCATTCTCATATTGGTATTTGTTGTTATCGGCTTGTTGTTTTCAATATCTCTTAATCCATATCCTTTTCCTATAATCATTTTACCGTCATAAGAAACGAGTATCGCTGCTCCGGGTTCATTCTCTTCTACTTCAGAATTGAATAGGGAATCAATACTTGCCTGTAGTTGCTCTAATTCAATTGACCTTGTTTCTGTTTTTTTGTCAGACGGAGACTTACAGGAAACAAAAACAATTGCAAGTACTATTAATAGATTTTTCATATTGGTTGGTTATATCGATCGCTAACGAAGGTAGTTGTTTTTTCTTACGAAGTCAAGAAAGTGGTATCCAAGTTACCATCATTACTTGAATTACAAAAAACAGTAAGAATGGTAAAACCAAATACCCCATAACATCTCTGGCTTGTATTTTTATACCTTTACCCATAATAGGAAATACTAACAGTAAATAAAACGGTTGCAATAAGTTACTTAAACTTTCGCCATAAGCAACTGAAAGAGAAGCTCGCGATATCATTGCATTAATTTCTTCTTGGGGTAAGCCAGCACCAATTTCTTTTACTGCATTAATGATACTTGGTCCTACTACAGCAAATTCACCACCTGCTGAAGGGATTGCAAAATTAACAATAGCTCCAGTTATGTAAGCGTAGAAAGGATATGAATCTATAGTTGCGAATGAAGCCAATAATTCTCCAAGTTTTGCTCCTAATCCTGTATATAGCATAATACCCATAATACCAGCATAAAAAGGGTATTGAAATATAATTCCTGAGATATTGCTACACGATCGTTTCATTGCAATTACAAAACGCATAGGTGTTCTGTGTAAGAACATTCCAACGATTAAAAAAATAAAAATCATGATATTAAAATTCAAATTAAACCCTTTGGTACTAAAATGAAAAATAATATAGGTTAATCCCATAATTACAATAATCAGTTGAAGAAAACTACTATTGTTTAATATGTCTGAGACTGATTTATAAGGGAGTTTTAAACTTAAAGCTTCGGCTTTAATAGAGATTGTTTTGGTCTTTTCGGTTGTTTCTAATAAATCGTTTAACTCTTTGCCGGTTTTCTTTTTAGGAACTAATAAAACCATAAATAAAGGAGCTACTACAATAAATAAAACAATCATTGCCATATTTAAAGGCGACCCTAAAGTATATGAAGTAGGAATAACATCAGTTAAGATCCCCGTTTCAATTAAATAATTTTTTTCTGTATTTAACAATAATGGAATGGAGCTCGATAATCCAGACACCCAATTACCAAAAGAGATATACACACAGGCTATTAAAAAAGGATAATTAATGCCTTTAACCCGTAAAGCTAATTCTCTAGCTAATACACAAGTAATTACAATCCAACCAAAACTAATTAATGATAATAACGAGCCAATCATAACCACCAAAAAGTAAACTTGTTTTGGGCTGTTAATAAAAACAGTGAGCTTATCAATACCTTTTTTTATTGTTGGCGATAAGGCGATACTAAAACCAGTAATAATTATTAATACGATTTGCATTCCAAACTCAAGCAAATCAAAAAAGCCATTGTACCAAGATTGAATAATTTTTAAGGGCGAAACATCTAACCAAATAAAAGCACCAACTCCTGTTATTATGGTTAAAAGTATTGCAAACACAAATGCGTTTGGCATGTATTTTAAAAATAGATGCGTAAACTTCTCTCCTAGTTTCGTAATCATTTTATGTTGGTTTTAGTCTAACTTATCCGTTAACTTTTTAAATACATCTTTAGCTTCTTTTCCTTCATATAAAATACCATAAACTGCATTAATAATTGGGAGGCGTGTTTTCTTTACATTTTGCTTGTTAAGCAAAAACGCACTTTTTGTAGCGTAGTAGCCTTCGGCAACCATATTCATTTCCATTTGCGCCGATTTTACAGTGTAGCCTTTACCAATCATATTACCAAACATTCTATTACGTGAAAACACCGAGTACCCTGTTACCAACAAATCTCCTAAATACGCAGAGTTGTTAATGTTACGTTTCATTTTGTGCATTTTTTTAATAAAACGCTTCATTTCTCGAATGGCATTACTCATTAGTACGCTCTGGAAGTTATCGCCATAACCTAATCCATGCGCAATTCCGGCAGCAACCGCATAAATGTTTTTAAGCATAACAGCGTATTCTACACCAATAATGTCATCGCTAATTTTTGTTTTAATATAATTGCTTGAGAGCTGGTTTGCAATTTCTTGTGCTTTAATCGCATCTACACAAGAAATGGTAAGGTAAGACAAACGTTCTAGCGCAACCTCTTCAGCATGGCAAGGGCCAGCAATAACAGCGATATTATTAAATGGAATTTTGTAAGTATCATGAAAATGTTCGCCAACTAATAACCCTGTTTCTGGGATAATACCTTTTACGGCAGATACGATTGTTTTGCTAGAAATATTAATATTTAATTTTTCTAATTCACTATGAATAAAAGCAGATGGAATTACAAAAATAAGCACATCAGCATAAGCCGCAGTTTCATTAATATCATTACTTAGTTTAAGTTGTTCAAGATTAAACTCTACCGAACTCAAGTAGTTTGGGTTGTGTTTGTGTTTTAATAAATGCTCTTTGGTATAAATACTACGCATGTACCAACCTACTTCGTCAAGATTTTCGCAAAGCATTTTTACAATAGCAGTTGCCCAACTTCCGCTTCCAAAGACAGCATATTTTAATTCTGAAGCCATTTTAAGGTAAAAATTTATGTTCTCAAAAATACATAAAATATCACGCTTTAAAATATAATTGACAATCAACTAATTACATTTTTGGCACGCAATTTGAAAACACATTAGTGTAACTAAAAGAAACGCTTATGAAGACTCTAAAACTACTTTCAGGATTTGCCTTAGTGGCAACACTATTTACCTCTTGTTATACTGAAGTTATAATTGACGATACGGATTCATCTATTTCTCTAAACCAATTATTAAACTCGTATGAGTTATGGTATGTTGATATTAATCAAACTACTGGATTTGGAGAAACTCCTTTTTTACAAATTGCATTTACAGTGTCTTTTAGAAATGGCACTTTATATGCAAACAATAATTTAGTTGGTATTGGTAGTCAAGGAGATGGGTTTGGAATTCCTGTTGGAACTTATGATGCTTATAATATGATATTAGATGTAACTCATGATATTGATGGCTTTCAAACTTTTGATGTGTATCAAATAGATAATAATACTATAGAATTGTACAACCCTAATAATGATACGTCCTATTTTTTAAACGGCTATCAGCGTAGTAATTTTGATTATGATTTTGTGTTTTACGATAATATTCATTATTTCTTGCAAGAATATGAAGCTTGGGAAAAAACATATACCAGCAATGTAGGAGCCTTTAATGAATTTGATAACGAAAATTATTTACAGTTTTTAGCTGGAGGCAACGACTCTACATTTAGAAGTTCTCAAGATATAGCCATAGGTAATGTAAGTAATATTTTTTGGGATTATACAGGTATTTACGGTGTGCAAGATGTTGCTGGGAATGACTATTTAAAAACTTTAACACTAGATTATGATTTTTTTGACAATGAATATTTTGAATTAAACGTTATTAATGATGGGCTTATAGAGTTGTTTCATCCTACGTCAGGAACGTATTATGAGTTTGAAGGGCGAGGGTATATTCAGTATATGAGAACTGCGAGTGGAAACTCAGATAAATCAAAAACAAGCAAAAAACGGAAACAAAAAACAGAGAAGAAAGATAACCCAAGGATTAATAATAGAAGCTAGAATTTTGGTTGGTTAGTTTTAGTTTTTAAACTGCTTAGAGACATCTCTCTAGGCAGTTTTCTTTTTTATAAAGGGTTTGGATATAACTTGCCTATTTATAAAAGTTCATTTCATCTAAGTAATTCCAAACATGCTCTGGAAGCATTGGTCTTACATTCTTCCCTTCTTTTATCGCTTGTCTTATAAAAGTTGAAGACAATTCCATAATTGGAGCATCTACATGAGTTATCTTTTTATGATTTTCAAATTTATGTTTAGTTGTATCCCTTGAAATTCTTGGATATACATATATTGAATAACGTTCTAAGATAACTTCAAAATTTTTCCATTTATGAAAACTCTTTAAATTATCTTCTCCCATTATTAACGCAAATTCATGTTTTGGATATTTTTCTTCTAAATACATTAATGTATTAATGGTATAATTAGGTTGAGGTAATTTAAACTCAATATCACTTACGCGTAGTTTTGAGTAATTTTCGGTAGCGCGATCTACCATTTGATAACGATGATTGTCTTCAAGAAGCGAGTTTTTCTTTTTAAAAGGACTATGAGGTGTTACTACAAACCACACTTGATCAAGGTCACTATATTCTGCTATATGATTGGCAATAGTTAAATGGCCAACATGAATAGGGTTAAATGTACCAAAGAAAAGACCAACCTTCATCTGTTTAATTATTAGAATTCACAAAATTACTAACCAAAGTATAAGCTTCGTTTAAAGCATTATTTAAAGTGTCATTTTCAATAATAACATCAAAAAGAGGAGCAGTGGCTAATTCTGCCGAAGCTTTTGCAACCCTCATATTTATTTTATCTTCACTTTCGGTTTTGCGCTTTTTCAATCTAATTTTAAGCTCGTCTATGCTTGGCGGTTTTACAAATATAGCTAAGGTCTGTTCTGGGTATTTACGTTTTATACGTAAGCCACCTGAAACATCAATATCAAAAATAACATGTTTACCCATAGCCCAAATACGCTCAACTTCTGTTTTTAAGGTACCGTAAAAATTGTCGCGATACACTTCTTCCCACTCTAAAAATTCGTCAGCTTTAATTTTGTTTTTGAATGCTTTTGCAGACATATAGTAATAGTCTTTCCCATCAATTTCTTCACCACGTTTTTCTCGTGAGGTTGCTGAAATGGAAAATTCTAAATTTAATTCGTTTTGTTTTAGCAAATGCCTTACTATGGTTGTTTTGCCAGAACCCGAAGGTGCCGAAAACACAATGAGCTTGCCTTGTTTAATGTTGTTGTTTTTAGCCACTAATGTTTATTAATAAATTCAAATGTAAGCGCTTCGACATGCTCAGCGTGACATAAAGAATATAATTGTCTTTATTATTATTTATAATCTTTTAAAGCACATTTAAAAGTTGTTCTTTAACCTTTTCGAGCTCGTCCTTCATTTGCACTACTAATTTTTGCATAGGCGCATAATTAGATTTAGAACCAATGGTGTTTATTTCTCTTCCCATTTCCTGACCAATAAATCCTAGTTTTTTACCATTAGAATCTTTAGAGTTTAAGGACTTAACAAAGTATTCTAAATGATTATGCAGCCTTACTTTTTCTTCGGTGATATCAAACTTTTCAATATAATACACTAATTCTTGCTCAAATCTATTTTCATCAACCCGCTCTTTTAATTCCGCAATGCCTTTACGTAATCGCTCTCTAACACCTTCAATACGCTCAGGGTCAATAGCAATAACCTGCTTTAATAATGTGTCAATATTTTGGATTCTATATCTAAACTCTTTTTCAAGGGCGAGACCTTCTTCACTCCTGTAGTCGTGAATTTTGTTTAGTGTGCTTTTTATTTCATGTTCTATTGCTTGCCATTCACTTTCATCAATTTCATCGCGTTCAGTGTTAAGTGCATCAGGAAACCGAACAGCCATTTTAAGTAATTCAGTGTCATCACCATCAACTATAGCTTTTAATTGTTCCATATATGTCTTAACAACAGGATTGTTTATTTGTGTTGTGGTTTCTTCTCCGGTAATTTCCATATATAATGAAAAATCTACTTTTCCACGCTCTAGTTTTGAAGCAATAAGTTTACGAATACTCAATTCCTTCTCTCTATAAATGGAAGGCATACGAGCATTCAAATCAAGGTTTTTACTATTTAGAGATTTTATTTCAATAGAAATTTTTTTAGTTGGAAGCTGTAAAACAGATTTTCCATAACCTGTCATTGATTGTATCATTTTCAAAAATTAAAAGTTGGACAAAGATAATTAAACAGGAACTAAAAATGTAATATTAAGTTTTTATGTTCCTGAATTCATTATTATACAATTACAGCTTTTGCTGCGGCAACGGTTTTTTTACTATTTCCAATAAAAATGGTATCATTAATAATAATAACAGGACGTTTTAAAAAGGTATAATGTTGCAATATATAGTGTTTGTAATCTCTTTCATTAAGCGGTTGATTTTTCAAGCCCATTTCTTTATACAGCTTTGCACGTTTACTAAAAAGCGCTTCATAACTGCCTGATAGTTTATACATCTCTTCAAGTTGAGCCACTGTTATTTCTTCCTCTTTAATATCTTGAAGTATAAAATTTGAAGAAGGGTTAAGTTCTTTTAAAATACGCATACATGTATTGCAAGTTTTTAAGTAGTATATTTTTTTCATGACGAACAAAGATTAACTTTACAAAGAAAATCAATTAAACAATAAAATACTTTTTAAATAACAATAAATGGATTACGCATTCGACATTAATTTAAAAACCAGAACCATTTTAAGCTCATTTTTAGAGAATTTTTCATTAGAAAAGCTAAATAAAGTACCAGAAGGTTTTAGTAATAATATCTTTTGGAATATTGCTCATGTAGTTGTAGTACAACAACTATTAGTGTATAATTTATCGGGATTACCAATGTTAATAAATGATGCTATAGTAGCAAAATATAAAAAAGGAACAAAAACTGAAAACGACGTTACACAAGATGAAGTAAATGAATTAAAAACGTTATTATTTTTAACGGTTGAAAAGACTAAAGAAGATTATAACAACGGTCTTTTTAAAGGCTACAGCTCATATACCACTTCTACAAATAGCACGATGGCAACAGCCGAAGAAGCAATAGCTTTTAATAATTTTCATGAAGGCATTCACTTAGGTTATATTTTAGCATTAAAAAAATCACTTTAACGGTATGGATTATTTTTCAGTTGCAGCAATTTTAATAGTCCTTTCGGCACTTTTTGGCTATATAAATGTGAGGTTTTTAAAGCTGCCAATCACGATTGGTTTAATGATTATCACTATAATTTTTACGCTTATTATAGTGGTTATAGGGCAGTTTGATGATACTTTATTACTAAGAGAAAAGGAACTGATTTCACAAATTGATTTCACCACGGTTTTATTAGATATCATGTTAAGTTTCTTGCTTTTTGCAGGAGCCTTACATACTAATTTTGCGCAGTTAAAAATACAACGATGGCCTGTTTTTGTGTTTGCTACCGTAGGCACTCTAGTCTCAACGTTTTTAGTTGGGATTATAATGTATTTTATACTACAAGGCGTAGGATTGCAAGTAGATTTTATTTACTGTTTATTATTTGGAGCACTTATTTCTCCTACTGATCCTATTGCGGTTTTAGGAATATTAAAAAAGGCTGGAGCCCCCAAAAAATTAGAAACTAAAATTGTTGGAGAATCATTGTTTAATGATGGTGTAGGAGTGGTCATATTTTTAACCATTTTTAATATAGCTTCGTCTTCATCAGCAAATGTTGAAGTATTTGAAATTGTAAAGTTATTTGGAAAAGAGGTTATTGGAGGGATTGTTTTAGGCTTGATTTTAGGTTGGATAACATATAGAATGATGAAATCTATAGACGACTATGAAGTTGAGGTTATTATTACTTTGGCAGCAGTAATGGGAGGTACATTATTAGCGCATCAATTACATTTATCGGCGCCATTAGCAATGGTGACTGCTGGACTTATTGTAGGTAACGATACGGTTAGAAATGCAGCCATGTCTGAAACCACAGAAACCTACGTTGATAAATTTTGGGAATTAATAGATGTACTGTTAAATACCATTCTTTTTGTAATGATTGGTATGGAGTTGCTTGTTTTAACTTTTGAGAGCAGTTATATTATTGCTGGATTACTGGCTATTCCTATGGTGCTTTTATCAAGATATTTATCCCTATGGCACCCTATTAAATTTTTTGCAAAAAAACTAGAGTTTGTGCCGCATACCAATTTAATTATGACTTGGGGAGGGTTACGCGGAGGAATATCAATTGCTTTAGCTTTAAGTTTAACTCAAGAGATGCATAAAGAGTTATTTTTGGTGATAACTTATATTATTGTAGCATTTTCAATTA
>JAADHG010000008.1 GCA_013151975.1 Chlorobiota bacterium
TTTAGCAATGAAGTAATCCTATTTTTATCATCATTACTTATAGTGTTAGGACATTTTGTAACTACAATTACATCTGCACGTTTTGCTCCAGACTTAGGTTCTCTCAAATTACCCGTTGGTAGCGAAAAATCGTTAATATAAAGATTATCATAAGTAGTAAGAAGAATATTAAATCCAGCCTTAACTTTTCTATGCTGAAAAGCATCATCTAATAATATTATATCTGGAGACTGCTCCATTTTTTGTAATTCTGCAATTCCATTTTGTCTATCAGAATCTACACTCACAACAATATCAGTAAATTTTTGGTGAAATTGATAGGGTTCATCTCCAATAGTTAATGCTGATGAGTTTTCATTAGCAATCTGAAACCCTTTGGTGTTACGCTTATAACCTCTACTTAACGTCGCAACGTTATAGTTTTCTTTAAGCAGTCTTAGCAAATATTCAATCATTGGTGTTTTCCCTGTCCCACCAACACTTAAATTACCAACACAAATTATTGGAAAATTATATACCTTTGACTTAAAGATATGTTTATCAAAACACCAATTTCGTAACCAAGTAACACTTTGATATATTGGCACAATAGGAAATAATATTTTTCGTATCAAATTCATCGCAACTAAAGTAATTATTTATCTTTGAACTTAAACACAAAATTTATGATTGTCCAAGATGTAATAAATTACCTTGAAGAATTGTCTCCCTTAGCCTATGCAGAAGATTTTGATAATGTCGGACTTTTAGTGGGCGATAAAAATAATAAAGTAAATGGTATCCTTGTAACTTTAGATACTTTGGAAACTGTTGTTGATGAAGCCATTGATAATAATTGTAACCTTATTATCAGTTTTCATCCCATAATTTTTAAAGGCCTAAAAACACTCACAGGTAAATCTTATGTTGAGCGCGTTGTAATGAAAGCGATTAAACACGATATTTCAATATTCGCAATGCATACAGCCTTAGATAACGCTTTACAAGGAGTTAATAATCAAATTTGTGAGCAACTTGGTCTTAGTAATAGAAAAATTTTGATTTCCCAAAGTGGAAGCATAAAAAAACTAACGACATATGTTCCAAAAAAAGACGCAGAAACTATTAGAGAAGCTTTATTTAATGTTGGAGCAGGTGCTATAGGAAATTACAATCATTGCAGCTTTAATGTAGAAGGTATTGGAACTTTTAATGGTAATGAAAATTCTAATCCTACAATTGGAGAAAAAGGCATCACACAGCATGAAGAGGAAATAAAACTAACTGTTACTTTTGCAAAACATCTAGAACCAAAAATATTACAAGCGCTTTTCAAATCACACCCTTATGAAGAAGTAGCTTATGAAGTGACTACACTTGAAAATAAGAATCAGCATATTGGTATGGGAATGATTGGAGAATTTGAAAACCCCATGGATGAAACATCCTTTTTAAAACACTTAAAGCTTAAAATGACTAGTAAGTGTGTTAGACATTCTTCTTTATTGGAGAAACCAATTAAAAAGGTTGCAGTTTTAGGCGGCTCAGGTAGTTTTGCTATTACTGCAGCAAAAGTTGCTGGAGCAGATTGTTTTGTTACTGCAGACCTTAAATACCATGATTTTTTTCTGGCCGAAAACAGTATTTTATTAGCTGATATTGGACATTATGAAAGTGAGCAATACACAAAAAATCTTTTAGTAGCATTTCTTACAGAAAAAATGCCTAATTTTGCAATCATTTTATCAAAAACAAATACCAATCCTGTAAAGTATTTATAAGCATGACTAAAAAGAAAGAAGTTACTATAGAAGAAAAACTAAGAGCATTGTATGACTTACAATTAATTGATTCTCGTGTAGACGAAATTAGAAATGTAAGAGGAGAACTTCCTTTAGAAGTGCGCGATTTAGAAGACGAAGTTGAAGGTCTAAACACAAGACTTCAAAAACTAAATGAAAGCCTTTTTAATATTGATGAACAAATTAAAAGTAAAAAGAATTTAATAGAAGAAGCTAAGGTCTTAATTAAAAAATATAGCGAGCAACAAAAAAACGTTAGAAATAACAGAGAATTTAACTCGCTTACTAAAGAAGTAGAATTTCAAGATTTAGAAATTCAATTGGCTGAAAAGCATATTAAAGAATTTTATGTCCAAATAGAGCAAAAAAACGAAGTTATTGATACTACAAAAAAACGTTTAAAAGAAAGAGAAACGCATTTAAAACACAAAAAAAGTGAGTTAAACGCCATACTTGCCGAAACTGAAAAAGAAGAAGAAGCACTTTTAAAGAAATCTGATAAATATAAAGATTCTATTGAACAACGTTTAGTAATAGCCTATGCAAGAATTCGTAAAAATGTAAAAAATGGGCTTGCTGTTGTTCCTATTGAAAGAGGAGCTGCAGGTGGTTCTTTCTTTACAATACCGCCTCAAGTGCAAGCTGAAATTGCATCCCGTAAAAAAATTATTACTGATGAGCATAGTGGACGTATTTTAGTTGACGAAGCCTTAGCTAATGAACAAAAAGAGAAAATGAAAAAATTATTTTCTAAACTTTAATTTTTTAGAAAACTGAATAAAAAAAGCCTTTACAAATTGTAAAGGCTTTTTTTATTTCAAAACTTTAAACAATACTGTTAAGTTATTATAACTTTATGCGACTTAACGCAAAAACATAGCAATGAAAATAAAAACTTTAATATTGGCTTTAACTCTCATATTTACATTTAGTTGCCAAAATAATGCGCAAGTAAAAACTAATAATCAATCTAAAAAAAGTAGTATTGAGCAAGGACTTATGAATGCTACACCTATTGAAGTACCACTTCAAAATGGTAAAGCTAGAGCCTACTTTGCTAGTGGTTGCTTTTGGTGTGTAGAAGCAATCTACGAAAGTGTTATTGGTGTAGAAGAAGTCATTAACGGGTATTCAGGCGGTCATACTTTAAACCCTACATACCAAGCTAGCAATACAGGGCAGACAGGTCATGCAGAAACTGTAGAAG
This sequence comes from Chlorobiota bacterium, assembly GCA_013151975.1. GTDB lineage: Bacteria > Bacteroidota > Bacteroidia > Flavobacteriales > Flavobacteriaceae > JAADHG01. The sequence goes on from JAADHG010000008.1 coordinate 2,989, forward strand.
TTATTTACGACCCTAAAATTGTGAGTTTTGAAACCTTAGTAGATATTTATTTTGGATCGCAAAACCCAACGCAAGTTAATGGGCAAGGCCCTGATTCTGGGTCGCAATATCGCTCTATAATTTTCTATCAAAATAAAGCTCAAAAGCAGATTATTATAAAGAAAAAAGAAGCACTGTCTAAAAAACTTAATAAAAGAGTAGCTGCCCAAATTATGCCGTTCTTAAAATTTTGGAGAGGTGAAGATTATCATCAAAATTATGAAAGACTACATCCAGAAAGCGGTTATATACAACGCATTTCAATTCCTAGATTAAATAGATTTAAAAAGAAGTTTCCTCTTTTATTAAAAGAAAATCATTAAGGTTTTAACATCAGTTCGAGTGATTTTAATTTATTGAAATTTTATCGAAAACTAGATTTTAGTAGCCTTAACTTCAAAAATTAAAGGATACAATTTATCTTTTGTTGCGAACATTCCAGATTTTGTTTCAACTAAATCTGGCAATACATTATAAGGGCTTTCATCATGTTCTTTCAAGTATTCAATATGCAAACCTGCTTCGGTTAACGCAGACACAACCTCTCCTAAACCATGATTCCAACCATATTCTTTACTTATCATTTTTGAAGAATCATCAGCATAAGTGCCTTCATATTCTTCATAAATAACCTCTTTTTAAATCTATT
>JAADHG010000254.1 GCA_013151975.1 Chlorobiota bacterium
AATTAAAAAGGTGCCTTCATTAAGAGACATTACCATTGCTAATTTATTCTTTGAGAATTCTACCCGAACTAAACTATCTTTTGAACTTGCTGAGAAACGCTTATCTGCCGATGTTATAAATTTTTCAGCATCGCAATCTTCAGTTAAAAAAGGAGAAACTCTTATAGATACAGTTAATAATATTCTTTCAATGAAAGTAGATATGGTTGTGATGCGGCACCCTAGTCCTGGAGCGGGAGTGTTTTTATCAAAGCATATTAATGCAAGTATTATTAACGCTGGAGATGGGGCTCACGAACACCCAACACAAGCACTTTTAGATTCGTATTCAATAAGAGAGCGTTTGGGAAAAGTGAAAGGGAAAAACGTAGTTATTGTTGGCGATATACTGCATAGTCGCGTAGCATTATCTAACATATTTGCGTTACAGTTACAAGGCGCAAATGTTATGGTTTGCGGACCAAAAACATTGCTTCCTAAGCACATTGGTAAGCTTGGAGTAAAAGTTGAAACAAACTTACGTAAAGCGCTAAACTGGTGTGATGTAGCTAATATGTTAAGAGTTCAAAACGAACGTATGGATATAAGTTATTTCCCTTCAACTAGAGAGTACACACAGCAGTTTGGTGTTAATAAAGAACTTTTAGAGTCTTTGGATAAAGAAATTATAATTATGCATCCAGGACCTATTAATCGTGGTGTTGAAATTACGAGTGATGTTGCAGATTCTAATCAGGCCATAATACTTAATCAAGTAGAGAATGGTGTTGCTATTAGAATGGCTGTTATATATTTATTAGCTTCTAAAATAAAACAGTAACGTATGATTTTTGATAAAGATGGTAATATCTCCATTATTACTCAGGAAAAGGTGTCTATTGTTGAACTAGTAAAAAAATTACAAAACATTTATTATAGATTTAAAAATGATAATATTATTGTAAATCTTACTAGTTTAAAACAATTAACAACAGAAGATGTCATTGAGTTTTTACAAGTTTCAAGTAAGCATAGAAGCCAAAAGCATTCGTTTGTGTTAGTGTCTGACAAAATAGATTTGGATGATATTCCTGATGAATTGATTATTGTGCCAACATTACAAGAGGCTTATGATGTTATTGAAATGGAAGATATAGAACGAGACTTAGGTTTTTAGATTATGAAGTTAACAATTCTAGGCTGTTATAGTGCAACACCTCGCATAAATACACATCCTACTTCTCAGGTTTTAGAAATACGTAATCATATTTTTTTAATTGATTGTGGCGAAGGAACGCAAGTACAGCTTCGAAAAAACAAAGTAAAGTTCAACCGTATTAAGCATATTTTTATTTCGCATTTACATGGTGATCACTATTTTGGTTTGGTTGGATTAATATCTACATTCAGGTTATTAACCAGAGAAGCAGATTTGCATATCTATGGACCAAAAGGACTTAAAGAAGTAATTACACTTCAAATGAAATTGTCTGATTCTTGGACAAATTATAAACTTATTTTTCATGAATTAACGTCCAAATCTTCTGAGCTTATTTTTGAAGATAATAAAGTAGAAGTGCACACCATTCCTTTAGACCATCGAATATATACTAATGGGTACTTATTTAAAGAAAAGGAAGGCGACAGAAAGCTAGATGTAAATGCAGCCGAAGATGCTAAAATTGATGTGGCATATTACAGAAAATTAAAGCAAGGATTTGATGTGATTAACGAGGCTGATGAACTTGTTAAAAATGAAGATGTAACACTCGCTGGTAAAACGCCAAAAAGCTATGCGTTTTGTAGTGATACTGCTTATAGTGAGACTATTGTTCCAATAATTAAAGGAGTAGACATATTATATCACGAATCTACATTTCTAGAAAAATTAGCACATTTAGCACAAAAGACGAAACATTCTACAGCAAAAGAAGCAGCAAATATTGCAAAACAAGCCAAAGCTAAAACATTAATTTTAGGACATTTTTCAACGCGTTATGATGATACAAATGATTTTAAAATTGAAGCCAACGAAATTTTTGATAATGTAGAACTAGCTCAGGAAGGAAAAGTATTTGAGATTTAGTTATTTCTTGTAACTTGCATTGGTATTATGGAAAAAGACCTTAGTAATTATAGAAAATCTTATGAGAAAGGAGCTTTACTTAAAAGTAATGTGCCAGAAAACCCCATAGAGTTGTTTCAAAAATGGTTTTACGAAGTTGATAATTCAAATACTATTGATGAGGCCAATGCAATGACGCTTTCTACAATTGGACTTGATGGTTTTCCTAAGAGTAGAGTAGTGCTACTTAAAAAATACACCTATGAAGGATTTATTTTTTACACCAATTATAATAGTGAAAAAGGAAAAGCCATTGAGCAGAACCCAAATGTATGTTTATCTTTTTTTTGGAATGTAGCCGAGCGACAAATTATTATTAAAGGTAAGGCTGAGCGTATTGCTGAAAATTTAAGTGATGGGTATTTTGAATCTCGCCCTAGAGGTAGTCAACTTGGAGCTATAGTATCTAATCAAAGTGAGATAATACAAGATAGAACTATTTTAGAAGACAAGCTTAAACAGCTTGAAAACGATCTTGACGGTAAAGATATACCAAGACCAAAATATTGGGGAGGGTTTATAGTTAAACCCATTGAGATTGAGTTTTGGCAAGGTAGAGCAAATAGACTGCATGATAGAATTAGGTATCGTTTACAAGAAGACTATAATTGGAAAATTGATAGATTAGCACCTTAAAAATTTAGATATTAATGTATAAAAAAGAAGCACAAATAGTGCTTCTTTTTTTCTAACTAACTAATTAAAAGAACAAACGGTTCTATTTTTTTATAAATATATTGGTGTAATAATATTTTCCATCTTTATCTAAATCAGCAGTTATATCAAAGCTTGTAAAATCGCCTTCAATTACTGCTCTATGCCCTTCACTACCTAACCAAGCATTTACTACAGACTGCGCTGAACTATATGCAAAAGCAACATTTTCAGATACACTCAATGCACCTGGATTATTTTTTAAACTGGCACTACGCTGAAGAAAATTATCGTGAGATATTTTGTTTTCACCAATCATGTACTCTGTATGATTATAAGCCTGCGCTTTAATAGAACTCATGTTTTCTAAGGCATTTAACCCTATAGAAATTCTATGATTATTTATTAGCTCTAAGATTTCAATCTCTATAGTTTTTGTTTCAGGAACGTATGATGAAGTTAAGGCATCAATTTTACTTTCTTCAATTGCATCAGTTGAGCAAGAAAAGGATACCATAGCCAATAATGCCATTGCTGGCAAGTAGGTAGATAATTTCATAATGTAGGTTATTTAGATTTGGGACTATAAAATTAACCACCTACTTGGAAAACTATGTTAATAAAATGTTAAAATCGACAAAGTACATGTATTTCATCGAAATTATACTACATATCATCGATATAATTGCCTTTTACAGTATTTTTTATACTTTTTATCGATAGAAATGGGAGCTTGCTATTAAGTAGAATTAAAAAATACGATTATGAGTTACTTAGAGAGCGTATATTTAGAGTACAGTACTCTAAATAGTTATTCATTAATTAAGATTTAATGAACTATTCGAAACACCTCAACTGATAA
>JAADHG010000148.1 GCA_013151975.1 Chlorobiota bacterium
TAGCAGATTAATGTTCGCTTTGTTGCTAGTAATTGGTTATAGCAACGCAAATGCGCAAGACAATAATAACCCTTGGCAGATTAGCTTCGGTATCAATGCCGTTGATTTCTACCCGGTCGGGGATGATAGTCCTCTTGGAACTTATTTTGATGAATTCTTTAATGTAAATGATCATTATAATATTGTAGGGTCATTATCAACTGTAACAGCTGCAAAATATCTTGGAGATGGATTCTCTTTAGGCGTTACTGGTTCTGTTAACAGAATTAATAAAATCGGTGATACTCCAACAAGAGCGTTAAGTTATATTAGTACAGACGCAATAATTAAATATAGTTTTTCGGGTCTTTTAAATTCGGATAAATTTGAACCTTACTTAGGAATTGGAGGAGGATATACTTGGGTAAATAAATTGGGTGCTGGAACTTTCAATGGTTCTTTAGGATTTAATTATTGGTTTACTGATAATTTTGGGCTTTATATTCAATCTACTTACAAACATGCTTTTGATAATAGTAATATTGCAAAACATTTCCAACACTCCGTTGGTGTAACTATTCAATTTGGTGGTAAAGATACAGATGGTGACGGTATATACGATAAAGATGATGCATGTCCTGAAGTTGCTGGTTTAGTTGAATTCAATGGTTGTCCTGATAGTGATGGTGATGGTATTGAAGACTCTAAAGACACTTGCCCTAATGAAGCTGGTTTAGCTGAATTTAATGGTTGTCCTGATAGTGACGGTGATGGTGTTTCTGACAACAATGATAATTGTCCTAACACACCAGGTTTAAAATCTTTAGCTGGATGTCCTGATGCTGATAGTGATGGCATTATTGATGGCGATGATAATTGTCCTAACGAAGCTGGTCCTGCTGCAAATAATGGTTGCCCTTGGCCTGATAGTGATGGTGATGGCGTGATTGATAAAGATGACCAATGTCCTAACGAAGTTGGTACTGTAGCTAATAATGGTTGCCCTGAAGTTACTCAAGCTGTTAGAGAAGCATTAAATGCATATGCTAAAACAATATTGTTTGATACTGGCAAATCGTCTATCAAAGAACAATCTGAAGGCGTGTTAAAAGATATTATAGCTATCTTAAAAGATTACTCGAAAGCTAAATTTGCAATTGAAGGTCATACTGATAGTGTTGGTAGCGAAGCATCAAACATGAAATTGTCAGATGAGAGAGCACATTCTGTTATGGATTATTTAGTTCAAAATGGAATCGATTCTAGTAGGCTTACTGCTAAAGGTTATGGCGAAAGTAACCCAATTGCACCTAACAATACTAGAGCAGGAAGAGCAAATAACAGAAGAGTTGAAATCAACTTAATTAAAAACTAATTCTGCACAGTAAATAAGTTTAAAAAACGCTTCGAAATTTCGAAGCGTTTTTTATTTTTATACAATGACAAGTTTTATTCATGATGTTCTAATAGATTTAAAAAGCAAGTTCGTTGATATCTCTCAACTTACTTTTATTCTACCTAGTAAACGTGCAGGAACATTTTTAAAACACGAACTGTCAAACAGCACTTCTCAAACTATTTTTTCTCCTACTATTTTAAGTATTGAAGAATTTGTAGAAGAACTTTCACAACTTAAACAACTATCAAATACAGAACTCCTTTTTGAGTTTTATGAAGTATATCTTCAGCATCCCAAAAAAGAGAATTTTGATTCTTTTGATGCATTCTCAAAATGGGCACAAACACTCTTACAAGATTTTAACGAGATAGATCGTTATTTGATTTCCTCAAAAACTGTTTTTGATTACCTAAGCGCTATACAGGATATTAATCATTGGTCGCTAGAAAAAAACCAAACACCATTAATAAAAAACTATTTGGCTTTTTGGAAATCCTTAAACCCATATTATACAAATCTTACCACTAATCTAATTAATAAAGGTTTAGGCTATCAGGGTTTAATTTATAAAGAAGCTGTGAGCAATTTAGAGAGTTATGTTCAATTTAATAATTCTAAGCAGCACATTTTCCTTGGGTTTAATGCTTTAAATACTGCTGAATCTGTTATTATTAAAGAGTTGCTTCACAATGATATTGCACATGTTTATTGGGATACCGATGAGGCTTTTATTAATAACCCTTATCATGACGCAGGTTTTTTTATTAGGGAATATAAAAATTCTTGGAAGTATTTTAAACAGTCCCCTTTTAAATGGATACAAAATAACTATTCCAAAAAAAAGGATATTTCTATTATTGGAATCCCGAAAAATGTTGGTCAAGCAAAATATATAGGCGAGTTACTCTTAGGTCTAAAAACCAAAAATGGTCACTTAAATAATACTGCTGTTGTTCTTGGCGATGAGAACTTATTAATTCCCGTATTAAATTCTATTCCTAATAATATAGATGCTTTAAATATAACTATGGGATTCCCATTACGATCAATACCTCTGGCATCGTTATTTGATCAATTGATTGTGTTGCACAAAGACAACAATCCCTCGTTTTATTATAAAAATGTTATTGCCGTATTGTCTCATCAATTTATCAGACTTTTATTTATAAATGAAAAGCGTGATTTAGCTGAAGAGATTATTAAAAAAATTCACACAAACAATCTTGTGTTCTTAACATCTGGTGATCTTGTAAAGTTAGAGCCAAAGAAAGAAGCCTTAATTACATTGCTGTTTAGTGATTGGGAAAATAATCCAAACATCGCATTGCAAAATTGTCTAGCTCTTATATTAAAAATAAAAGCGTCTTTAAATGAGAATAAAAGTGAAAACCTTTTAGCCCTAGAATACTTATACAGGTTTAACGAAGTATTTAATACGCTTAAAGAACTTAATTCTAAATACAACTATATAAATACAATTGGTGTGTTGTATAGTTTATATAAAGAACTACTAAGTAGTGAATCTTTAGATTTTCAAGGAGAACCCCTTCAAGGACTTCAAGTTATGGGAATGTTAGAATCCCGTGTTTTAGATTTTGAAACTGTTATTATTTCTTCGGTAAACGAAGGTGTGTTACCCTCTGGAAAAAGTAATTCTTCTTTTATTCCATTTGATGTTAAACTGGAAAACGGATTACCAACCTACAAAGAAAAAGACGCCGTATATACATATCATTTTTACAGGCTATTGCAACGCACAAAAAATGTTTACATTATCTATAATACCGAACCAGATGTGCTAAATGGTGGAGAAAAAAGCAGATTCATTACTCAGTTAGAAATAGAAGGTATACACAACTTAAAACAAATAATAGTTACTCCTAAAACGCCTCAAATTAAAAAACAGTTAACAGTAATTTCCAAAACGAAAGATGTCCTTCTAAAAATACGATCCATATCAGAAAAAGGATTGTCCCCTTCTGCTTTAACCAACTATATGAGAAACCCTATAGATTTCTACTATCAAAAAATTCTAGGAGTTAAAGAGCTCGATAATGTTGAAGAAACGGTAGCTGCAAATACTTTAGGAACAGTTGTGCATAATACACTTGAAGATTTCTACAAACCCTTAGAAAACCAGATGCTTACTGCAGCTTTAATAAATGCAATGAAGCTTAAAATAGAACCCACAGTTATACATC
>JAADHG010000298.1 GCA_013151975.1 Chlorobiota bacterium
TTTTAGGGTTAATAGGATTATTCTTTTTATTCAATATAGACAAAAAGCTGTTTTGGACCATGCTCGTTTTCTTTCTGTTTACAGGACTTGCTATTCAGTTTTACACCAATGTAAGACCTTTTGAACCTCGCGAACGTGATTACTCGGTTGTGGGATCATTCTACGTTTTTGCTATCTGGATTGGTTTTGGAGTATATGCTCTTTTTGAGTTATTACAAACTAAAATTAAATCGAAACTACTTGCACCAACTGTAGCTCTAATATGTTTAGTATTAGTTCCTGGTATTTTAGCAGCAAACAATTGGGACGACCATGATCGTTCTGGAAAAAGAACGGCTAACTCTATGGCACGTTCCTATTTAGAATCTTGTGCGCCAAATGCTATTTTATTTACTATTGGTGATAATGATACTTTCCCACTATGGTATCTTCAAGAAATTGAAGGTGTAAGAACAGATATAAGAGTTATAAACACAAGTTTATTTCAAACCGATTGGTATATAGACCAAATGAAGCGAAAAGCTTATGAAAGCGACCCTATTCCTTCTCAATTTACACACAAACAATATAGATATGGCACTAATGATTATGTTATAAAAGCACCTGTTACAAGAGACACTTTAAACATAAAAGAGGTGTTAAATTTTATAGCAAGTGATAACCCAAGAACAAAATACAAATACGTATTACAGCAAGATCCCGAGATAGATATTAATAGATATAGAAGGCAAGAGCTTAATATGAATTATTTACCAACAGAAAATGTTAGAATCCCTGTAAATAAAGATATAGTGCTTAAAAATGGTCTTGTTAAAGACAAAGATGCCGATAAAATAGTGCCCTATATAGACATAAAGATTAAAGGGAGTGCCTTATATAAAAACCGATTGTTAATGTTAGACGTTGTGGCCAATAATAATTGGGAACGCCCAATTTATTTCACAGGAGGCGCTTTTGGAGACGATGATTATATCTGGATGAAAGATTACCTTCAATTAGATGGTTTGTGCTACAAATTAGTTCCTATTAAAACACCAGTCGATAAAGCAAACCCTTTTGACATGGGTCGTATTGATAGTGACTTAATGTATAAAAAAGTTAAAAACTGGGACTGGGGGAATAGTGGAAAAGATATTTATTACGATGTAGAAACCCGAAAAAATGGTATTTCTTATCGTGGCAATTTAGCACGTCTTATTGAAACGTTGATTAACGAAGAACAGTTTGATAAAGCTGAGGAAATCGCTGATCTTGCTATGGAGAAAATGCCTGTTGATGAGTTTGGTTATTACACCTTGTTGGAACCCTATATTGGTGCTTACTACGAAGTAAAAGCTAAGGACAAAGCACGACAATTGTTCTTTGATGTTTCAAAAAAATATCAGGAAACCTTAACCTATTACAGTACGCTTAGCGAGGAAAAACAAAGTCAATTAATTGAAGAAATTTCAACCGATATTAGTCGTTATAGAGGTTTAATTGATGTCTTGATGATTTATGAAGATAAAGATTTTGTGCAAACTGAAATGCAGAAATACAATAACTTTATAAGACTGTTTACGGGTGAAGAACCTGAAGATTTAGACCGTATTGATAAGGATATTCCAATAGATACAAACGCTATTGAGATTGATAGTAATGAATAACGAAAGCTTAGTCATTTCGACGATAGGAGAAATCATATAATCCTAAGCAACAAAATGATAAGTAATGCATATAATTCCTGTTACAGTTCCAAGATTTGTAAAAAAAGCATTTCCAAATGTAGTTTGGGAATTTCTAGCTAAAGGCAAATCTATATATCTTACGTTTGATGATGGACCAACACCAGAAATTACAGCATGGACTTTAGATATCCTAAAGCAATTTAATGCCAAAGCCACTTTTTTTTGCATTGGCAAAAATGTTAAAGAACATCCAGAAATATTCCATAAAATTATTACTGATGGGCATTCAATAGGAAACCATACTTATAATCATTTAAAAGGGTGGAAAACCAAAACAGATGATTATGTGAATAGTATTTTAAAAACTCAAGAATTATTTAACCAGCAATTTTTAAATTCTAAATTCGCAAATCATCAACCGTCAACTTGTCCTGAGCAACTTGTGCTGAGTGAAGTCGAAGTAAGTCAAAGGGTCACCAATCTCTTTCGTCCACCTTATGGGCAAATTAGACCAAAACAAGTAAAAAAATTATGTCACCTTGGATATAACATAATTATGTGGTCTGTCCTTTCTATGGATTATTACAACACCTTACCCAAAGAAAAATGTTTAAAAAATGTAATTAAAAATACATCTTCAGGAGATATTGTTGTTTTTCATGACAGTATTAAAGCGTCGAAAAACATGCAATATACGCTTCCAAAAGTGTTAGAATATTTTAGTAAAAAAGGATATGAGTTTAAACGTATTCCTGAATAAGTCCAATAAGTGTATTGGCATCTTGCTCACCACTTTGACGCCATTTCATTTCACCGTCTTTATATATAATTAATGTAGGCAACCCTTTTATCCGTAATGCTTCAGCCAAGTCTTTGTTTTTATCAACGTCAATTTTAATCACTTTAGCTTTATCACCAAGTGCTGCGGCAACATCTCTTAATACGGCATGCATTGCTTCAGATTGTTCATTCCAGTCGGTAAAAAAATCTAACAAAACAGGAATATTTACATCTATTAATTCCCCAAATTTTGACATCCTTTAATGTTTTAAATCAAGTGTACTATTACAAACCTACAATTTTTTATTGGTTTTGAAAACCAATACGTTACGTATCATTAATTAGTCATATTTATAAAAATAAACAATTCCATGCAATTACGCATTATTTGTGCCTTTTTTAAGCTCGATAACGGTTATCTCTGGCCAAATACCAACACGCCCAGGATATGCTAAAAACCCAAAGCCTCTATTTACATTTATATACTGCCCTTTTTGCTTATAAATTCCTGCCCAATACTTATAGCGCCATTTTACAGGACTCCATTTAAACCACCCCGGAATTTCTATCCCAAACTGCATTCCATGTGTATGACCACTTAAGGTTAAATGGTAATGATAATCGTCATCAATTACTTCATATTCCCAATGCGACGGGTCATGGCTCATTAAAATTTTAAAATCGTTGGCATTTATATCTTGCACTGCCTTAGCTAAGTCTCCTTTTTGCTTAAAACCTTTTCCCCAATTTTCAACGCCAATTAATGCAATTCGTTGCCCGTTTTTTTCAAGAAACCGACTTTCATTCAATAATAAATCAAATCCTATTTCTTGTTGTACTTTGGCTAAATCTTTTAAGTTTTGTTTTTTATCCGCATCCGTTTCCCATCTCACATAATCGCCATAATCATGATTTCCTAAAATTGAAAACATCCCATCCTTCGCCTCTAATTTTGAAAATACTTCTTTCCATGGCAACATTTCTTCAGCTTTATTATTTACCAAGTCACCAGTAAATAAAATGATATCACTTTGCTGCTCATTAACCAAATTTACAGCATACTCTATTTTTTCTCTATTATCAAAACTTCCACTATGAATATCACTTATCTGCGTTATTT
>JAADHG010000066.1 GCA_013151975.1 Chlorobiota bacterium
ATTTAAATCTGTATTTAAAATTAAACCATAATTGTGGCAATTCGTCTAACTTAAAAGTTCTTAAAAACTTGCCATATCTTGAAGCATAATCATCTAAATGACCTAGTGTATGCTTTCCTTTTTTAAGCGTTCTAATTTTATATATCTTAAATAATTTTGCATTTTGACCTACTCGATCTTGTGTAAATAATCCAATTTGTTTTGTATCGATAGTTGCCAAAATTAAAAACAAAACTAAAGGAGCAATAGTTAGCGGAATCAAAAAAATTACCAATAACATATCAAAAGTGCGTTTAATATTTCTATTTGTTTTTGATATCAAAGAACCCTCATTTATGGTTTAATTTTAAATACAGATTTAAATTTCTTTAAAATTGACCTATTGTCTTTCTCGTTATTGTGGTAACCATAGCCATAACCGTAGCCATAACCGTAGCCATATCCTTGTCGTTTTTTATGAGTATAATAGTTTAACACATAACTAATATTTTTTACTTCTCCTTTTTTGTACTTATCATTAATTAGTGATAGCATGTCCTTTTTGGAGTAATTTTGTCGAATCATATAAATAGTAGCATCAGCATATTCTACCAACTCAATAGCATCTGTTACCAAACCTAAAGGTGGCGAATCCAGAACTATAATATCGTAATGTGATTTTAAATCAGCAATAAACTCATCCATTTTATCACTCATTAATAATTCTGATGGATTTGGCGGTACAGAACCCGAAACGATAACATCCAAATTATCAATAAATGTTTTTTGAGAAATCTCTTCCAAACTTTTTGATCCTATTAAATAATCCACAACGCCTATATCATTCTTAACATTAAAATCATTAGAAATCTTTGGTTTACGCAAATCCAATCCTACTAATACCGTTCTTTTATTGGTTAATGCAAAGACTGTTGCTATATTAATTGAACAAAACGTTTTACCTTCTCCACTTACTGATGATGTAACAAGCACTGTTTTTGATCCTTTAATATTTTGCGTTTTATAAATAAACTTCAGACTTGAACGAATTGCTCTAAAGGCTTCGGCTATCGCCGATTTTGGGTTATCATATACTGCTAAACTTCCTTCGCTTTTGTATTTTCCAATAACACCTAATACAGGTATTTTAGACAGTCTTTCAATATCTGTAACCGTATGAATATTATTATCTAAAAACGTAATTATTATGATTATAATTAGTGGAATTAATATCCCAACAAACAAGGCAATTAAATAATTTAAGCGTGTGTTAGGTCCTATTAAGCCTTCACCTATATCTTTGGCTTCGTCAATAACATTGATATCCGAAACATTAGCGGCTTTTACAACAGCCGCTTCGCTTCGCTTCGCTTGAAACACATTATATACTTCTTCGCTTAAATCAAATCGTCTTTGAATTTTTAAAAATTTTTGTTGGTCTTCAGGGAGTTTGCTCAGCTTTATTTCTAAAGTTGCAATCGTTCTGCTAAGAGAATTTAATTGGCTTCTAAAAATCTTCTTGGTCTCCTTTATGGTTTCCAATAATACATTCTTGAGGGCATTTATTTGCCTATCAATATTTTTAAATTGCTCCGATGTTTCACGTGTGGTATATTCTAATTTTTGCCGTTCTATTGATAACTCTATAATTTGGCTTACACCGTTGGCTATACTAGCCTCTTCAATACCAACACTTGATGGAGCTGCAATATTTATATAATCTGTTTTTGTTATTAAATAATTTTCTAATACGCTTAGGTACTCAATTTTAGAATTCGTTTCTGTTTTATTTAACTCATAATCTTTTAATCTGTCTGATACCCTTCCGCTTTCATCATCAATATTAAAAATTTTGTTTTGTTTTCTAAACGAATTCATTTCACTTTCTACATCTCTTAAACTACTGGACACCGCTGTTAAACTACTGTCTATAAACTTTATAGTATTGGTTGCATATAGGTTTTTACGTTCTAACTGATTGATTTTTAATATGGATACTGTGGCATTTAAATAATCAACAATTTTAGATTTATTAGAGCCTGTAAGCCTTAAGGTTAATACTGATGATCCTTTGGAATATGAATTTACACTTATTCCATTTTTATATTGATTAACTACACTATCAAAGTTTAGAAAGTTTATAAAATATTCTTGGTCTATCCGAATTACAGAATTTTTTCTAGCGTCAATAATCCCATTAAAAAATGGCGTTTCAATTGCCTCTCCCAACCTAAACGTTTTAGAGTATTGTCCTTGAGGTAAGGAAATAGCAACTTTTTCTTTTGTATTATAGATTTGCCCTCGTCCTCTATTAGATTCAAAATTTGTAGATATTTCAAAGGTGTCTTCAGCTAAAAATTTAATAGCGATTGGGTGTCCTAAAACTTGAGGTTTTGATTTATTAATAGTAACCACAAAAGGAGCCTCTTTATAAATATCATTTTTTCGATATTTTCCTTGCACCAAGTATTGCAGATAATACTGCAAAGAATCAACCACCTTTTCATTATGGCTTCTTGTTTTTAGTGTCGTGATGACCGTTTGAACTTTACTTGTAACGCCTCCCCAGTTAAACGAAATACTAGTATTTGCAGTAAAAAAAGGGTTTTGATCGTTCTCAACTGAAATCAAGGAATCTAGTGCATAAATATTTTGTTTTCTTATATTGGTTGAATAAGCAATAGCAAAAGTTATAACTAAACTTAAAATAATCATTTTCCAATAGCCTAATACTTTAAATATAAAGCCTTTAATATCAAAATTAGAATGTAACTCGTTAATATTAAAATCCTCACTCATATCTCTATTATTAAAGTCTTAAAATTAAAATTGCAGTGGTAACTAATGATAATACTGAAACTATAGTTCTTAAAGATTGTGATCCAGTAGTTCCTGTTCCCCATGATTTTTGTTTAAGTGGTTTCACATAAATCATATCATTTGGTTGTATATAATAATAAGGAGATTTCATTACATTAATATCGGTAAGGTCTAAATGATGAATCTTTTGTCCTTGTGGATATTGTCTAATAATCATAACATCTTTTTTGTCTCCAGTTATAGGAATTTCTCCAACATTTGCAATAGCTTCAAAAACATTTACACGTTCTTGAAATAGCGTTACAGTTCCAGGACTTCCAACCTCACCATTTGCTGTAAAACGTAAACCTGATAGCTTTACCGTAACAAAAATATTAGCAGCTTTTTTAAACTGTTCTGCAAGTAGTTTCTTTTCAAGAATTTGCTCGATTTCTTCTGTTGAGTATCCTAAAACATTAATTTTCCCAAGTGTTGGTATCCTGATTTCACCGTGTAAATCAACCGTAAAGCCATCAAAATAAGCACGTTCTGCGCCACTTGCATTTAGATTTTCGTCGCCACTTGGATTAAAAATTTGAACGCCTTCTTGATCTAAAGATTTTACACGTATATTTAATATATCATTAATTTGTACTCTATAAGGTTTTTGCTTTTCTAAAATAGTTTGAGAAGTATCTATTTTAGTCCCTTTATCTTGCAAATAGAGCGTATCCTTGTGAGGAATACAAGATGTTGCTAAAACACTAAAAACAAGTACTATA
>JAADHG010000093.1 GCA_013151975.1 Chlorobiota bacterium
ATTGACAAATGGCGCGAAGAACAAGCATACCAACGCACAAAAGACAGACGACCAGATTTACTTGAAGATTAATTTTTTATAAGCTCAATTACACACTACATTATTCATTCTGTGTTAAGGATAGAAACGGCATCCTTTTTAATTTGTCACATTGAGCGTAGTCGAAATGTCTCACTAACAAATTAAAAAGATATAGTGCATAGCCTGCCTTTTTGCAATGCAAAAAGGAACACCATAAAAAACACAACTATTAATTGTGCATTATTAATTATTAATTATCTTTGCAGCCAATTTCGGGTTAACCTCTGGCGAAAATCGTGAATGTTATTTCGAGACAACTATTAAAAAGATTAAAATGGAATCTTTAGTAAAATTTGTACAAGACGAATTTGTATCAAGAAAAGACTTTCCAGAGTTTGGAGCTGGAGACACAATTACTGTGTATTACGAAATTAAAGAAGGTAACAAAACACGTACTCAGCATTTTAGAGGTGTAGTTTTACAACGTAGAGGAACTGGAAGTTCGGAAACGTTTACCATTAGAAAAATGTCAGGATCAATTGGAGTAGAGCGTATATTTCCTGTAAATTTACCGGCTTTACAAAAAATTGAGATTAATAAAAAAGGTAAAGTTCGTAGAGCACGTATCTTTTACTTTAGAGGTCTTACTGGTAAAAAAGCAAGAATTAAAGAAAGAAGACACTAGTCTTTTTTTACTTTCAATACATTATAAAAAAACCTTGGGAATTCCCAAGGTTTTTTATTTATGAACAATTGTTAATAACCTCGGTTTATAAATGGTTAATATCTAATGGGTTAAAAATTTTGTATTTTTCAATTCTTGTATTACTTTAGCATAAGAATTAAAGAAAAAAATCATGAAAATTGATTTTAGGTTGCTTCGGTAACCAGTTTTAGTTCTAATAAAGTAACGTTCTTTATATAATTGTTTTTTGAGATTTTAAGACACCATGTGTATGCATGGGTAAGTTGAGAAATCATGAGATTTTAAAAAGTGTTGGATGTTTAGGCAGTCAGCAACTAGTAAAATTGAAAGTTTCCAAAAGTAGAGGAAGTGAAAATGAACTCTAAAAAAGGAAGCAATGCTTTAGAAGTTGTAACTCATGCAAATGATGTACAAGTGATAAAGGATCAAGAAAAGCAATTAACATGAAACATTTTGTAACAGGTCAATACATTTTGAAAGTTACGTGAAGAAATGTTTCAATTGGGATAGTGAAACTTGAATTGAAAAGGAAAGAAGGAATGAAAATTTCGTTTTTCTGAAGTTAGCAGCAATGTTAAATAGATCATGTGTAGCTATTTCAAAGAAAGCCATGTCAGAGTAGCTAGTCTACAGTGATATGGCTTTTGTTATTTTATGATTTTGCCCATTCAATTTTACGAATTTAATAATAAACCCCTCCTTTTTTGCTGAATTATTAAATCTCATGTCCAAATTTTACTTCATGACTGAATAAAATACATTCCACAAGCAAATTTTGTATATTCGCAATACGAAAATAATATGCTTTTTTGCCATTATATTTCAAACTTCAAAAACTAAATTATCACATCAATGTCAAAAATTATTTACACTATAACTGATGAAGCACCAGCTTTAGCAACACATTCTTTTTTACCTATTGTAAAGGCTTTTACAAAATCTTCTGGAATACATATCGAAACCAAAGATATTTCACTTGCTTGCAGAATATTAGCAAGTTTCCCAGCTTTTTTAAACGACAATCAAAAAGTAACTGATGCCTTGAGTGAATTGGGAAAACTTGTAAAAAAACCAGAAGCAAATATTATTAAACTCCCTAACATAAGTGCTTCTACCCCGCAATTAAAAGCAGCAATTAAAGAATTACAATCGCACGGTTATGCTTTGCCTGATTATCCTGACGAGCCAGAGAACGACAATGAAAAGTCTATTAAATTTCGTTACGATAAAATTAAAGGAAGTGCTGTAAATCCTGTTTTAAGAGAAGGAAACTCTGATAGACGTGCTCCAAAAGCTGTAAAGAATTTTGCTAAAAAAAACCCTCATACAATGGGAGAATGGAGTCCTAACTCCAAATCTGAAGTGGCAACAATGTCGTATGGAGACTTTGCTCATAATGAAAAATCGATAACACTCTCTACTGCAACAACTATTAAGATAGAGCATATTGATGCAAACGGAAACACTACAGTATTAAAGGATAATTTAGATTTACTTATAGGAGAAATAATTGACGCTACTGTACTTAGTAAGAATGCGCTTTTAAAATTTTTAAGAGAACAAATAGCTGACGCTAAAGAAAAAAATATTCTGTTTTCATTACACATGAAAGCTACCATGATGAAGGTGTCTGACCCAATTATTTTTGGTCATGCAGTAAAAGTATTTTTTGCAGATGTTTTTGAAAAGTATTCAGATATTTTAGACGATTTAGGTGTCGACGTAAATAATGGTTTTGGAAATTTATTAAGTAAAATAAAAGAATTACCAGAAGCTAAGCGTCATGAAATTGAACAGGCCATTGAAGAATGCTACAAAAATCAACCAGATATCGCCATGGTAAATTCCGATAAAGGAATTACCAATTTACATGTACCTAGCGATGTTATTATTGATGCATCTATGCCTGCAATGATTAGAACTTCAGGCAAAATGTGGAATAAAGAAGGGAAATTACAAGACACCAAAGCAGTCATTCCAGATAGTAGTTATGCTGGTATTTATGAAGCTACTTTTGATTTTTGCAAAAAACATGGTGCTTTTGACCCTACAACAATGGGAACAGTTCCTAATGTTGGCTTAATGGCTCAAAAAGCTGAAGAATATGGTTCGCACGACAAAACATTTGAAATAATTTCTGATGGAAAAGTACAAGTCATAGACGTATCAGGCAATATTCTAATCGAGCATAATGTAGAAACAGGAGATATTTGGAGAATGTGTCAAGCAAAAGATGCACCTATCCAGGATTGGGTAAAATTAGCGGTAACTAGAGCACGTGTTTCTAATACTCCTGCTGTATTTTGGTTAGATAAAAACAGAGCTCATGATGCCGAATTAATCAAAAAAGTGAATACCTATTTAGCAAATTACGACATAAGCGATTTAGATATTAGAATATTATCGCCAATAGAAGCTACTAAATTCACTCTTGATAGAGTAAAAAAAGGTAAGGACACAATTTCTGTATCTGGAAATGTTTTAAGAGATTATCTTACAGATTTATTTCCGATTTTAGAGTTAGGTACAAGTGCAAAAATGTTATCCATTGTGCCATTAATGAATGGTGGCGGATTATTTGAAACAGGGGCTGGTGGTTCCGCACCAAAACATGTGCAACAATTTATTAAAGAAAATCACTTGCGTTGGGATTCACTAGGCGAGTTTTTGGCTTTGGCGGTATCTCTAGATCATTTTAGTGAAACTAATAATAACTCCAAAGCAAAAATACTTGGAGAAACCTTAGATGATGCTACCGATAAATTATTAGAAAACAAAAAATCACCATCAAGAAAAGTAAACGAATTAGACAACAGAGGAAG
>JAADHG010000290.1 GCA_013151975.1 Chlorobiota bacterium
CACTTAGGAAATGCACTAGATATTCTATAAACCCACTTATTAGTTATTTCTTTCTACAGATGGTCAAACCGTCTCTAATTGGTAATAATATAGTTTCTATTCTTTCATCATTTTTTAAAAGCATGTTATACTCAATTAATGCTTTTGTTGATGTATCATCTTTCTGTAGTGGCTCAATAACTTTACCACTCCAAAGCACATTATCCGATAGAATAACTCCTCCAGAATTTAATTTATCTATTACACAATTAAAATAGTTAGCGTAATTTTCCTTATCAGCATCAATAAAAACGAGATCGAAAGTCATTTCTAATTTGGGAATAATATCTAGTGCATTTCCTAAGTGTTGATGAATTTGAGAACCATATCCAGATTTATCAAAATATTTACGCTGAAAATCATATAATTCTTCATCTATATCAATAGTATGTAGTTCTCCGTTAGATTGTATACCTTCAGCTAAGCATAATGCTGAATAGCCTGTATAAGTGCCAATTTCTAAAATGGTTTTTGGATTTATTAACTTTGAAAGCATACTTAATAGACGACCTTGATAGTGACCGCTTAACATTCGAGGTTGTAATATTTTTTGATAGGTTTCTCTATTGAGCTGCTTAAGTAATTCTGGCTCATCCTGAGTATGTGTTACCACATAGTTATCTAATTTTTCTGGTATAAAATGCATTATGATAAAATTCTATTTACCAATGTTTGTCTAGCATCATTATCATCACCAAAAACCCAACGTAATACATTATCTTCCCATATTTCGTCATATTGTTTTTGATTTAAGATATCGCGTTCCAAAGCCAAATCTAGTAGCTTACCAGGATACGATGATTGTGGTTCACTTTCCATCTCTCCGAGTGGATACGGATCGTCCAACCCCATAATAACTTGGTTACTGCCTTGACGCTCAATCATTAATTTTAAAGAGTCAGTATCATGCACAAGGGTGTCAAAATATATATTCGGGTGCCCAACAGCTTTTCTTGGGTGTGTTTTGCCTTTAAATAAATCTGGTCTTCCATCAAAACCTTGAATACGTCTTCCCAAATTCATTTGTGCCAATTGACCACCATGAGCAAAACAGGTTCTAATGTTTGGAAAGCGTTCCTGCATGCCATTAAGGGTATAAAAATGATAAGCGTCACCACATTGTGCTAACATCCAAATTAAATGAAAACGCCATGAAGTATTTTCTAATTTTATCATTTTGTCACCATCGTAAGGATGAATTTCTATGGCTAATTTATATTTGTTTGCCAGTTCAAAAATTGGATCGTTTTCTTGGTCAAAAACGGAACGCCATTGCCCAATACTATCCATAAAATGTGTTGGTAAACACAATACTTTAAGGTTTAATTCTTCAACGCAACGTTCAATTTCCCATAAAGCTCCTTGTATAAACCCTGGATGTACTACAAAACCACAGGTGAATTTTGATGGATTGTCATGCTGTACTTTAGCATTAAAATCGTTTTGAAAGCGTAAGGCCTTTTTCATTTGTTCTAAGCGCAAACCGTTACCATACAACTGCGAAAGATTTAAAACCACAGCGTGATCAAGTCGGTTTTTTTCCATCCATTCTAATTTTTCATCCAAGAAAAAACTAGAATCGGTAACAGGACGTTTCCAATCTTTTTGTAACATGTACTTACGCTCATCATCTACCCAAAAAATCTCTTTATCCTTCATAAATCGAGGAATTTGTTCTGGATAAGGCAGTAAATGCGAGTGACCGTTTATACGTAATTTGCGTTTCATAATATTTCCTGCGAAGGCAGGAATCTTTTTAAGGTAATTGTGTTCTAATTCTAATGTTAGTGAATAGTAAAACCATTCAATCTAGACTTTCTTTGGTGGTTCCATAACAGTACCACATTTTTTACAGGTGCGTTTTTTTTCACTACCATAATACTTATCAAAAATCCCTGGCATATCAGTTTCAATATCATCTAATTTGAATTTTTTTCTGTAAAGTTGAGTATTACAATTTTCACAGTACCATTCCAAGGCGTCTTTCATCTTTTTTTTACGTGGATATTCAATAACCAAACCAATTGTATTTGCTCCACGTTGAGGTGAGTGTGGTACTTTTGGTGGTAAAATATAGATATCACCTTCCTTAATATGAACATCTTCAGGTTTACCATTATTCATAATTTTTAATACCATATCACCTTCAATTTGGTAGAAAAACTCGGGAGTTTCATTGTAGTGATAATCTTTTCTGCTATTTGGCCCACCAACAACCATGACGATAAAATCGCCATCTTTCCAAACTACTTTATTACCAACAGGTGGTTTTAATAAATGCCTGTTTTCATCTATCCAAGCCTTAAAATTTAAGGGAGAAACTAATTTACTCATAGTTTTAGTGTTATGTCATTCCTGCGAAGGCAGGAATCTTTTTAATTTTATTTTAATTTATAATGGATTCCGCATCAAGTGCGGAAAGACAACAATGTATTAATTTGATAATTTTATAAAGTTAATAATTACTTTTCAATTTATAAGATACTGAAATAAGTTCAGTACTAAAGACTTTTTGTTCGTCCGCCATCAACAGGAAGATTAATTCCGTTAATATAACTCGCAGCTTCACTTGCTAAAAATGTAATTGCATTTGCTGTTTCTTCAGGTTTTGCAAAACGTTTTGCTGGAACGGTATTTTTCATTGCATTAGAAACATCTTCTACCGAAACCTCAATCTTAGATGATTTGTTTTTAATAATTTCAGCCAGTCGTTCTGTTTTTGTAGCTCCAGGAAGGACATTATTTACTGTTATGCCAAAACTTCCTAATTCATTGGCTAAAGTTTTACTCCAATTAGCCACTGCGCCGCGAATAGTATTACTAACACCTAGACCATCTAAAGGCTGTTTTACAGATGTGGAAATAATATTTATTATTCTACCAAAACCCTCCTTTTTCATAAAGGGAACAGTTGTTTGTGCTAACACATGATTACATTTTAAATGCTGTGTAAAAGCACTTTCAAATTCTTTAATAGATGCAGAAAATACGGGACCGCCTTTTGGACCACCTGTATTATTGATTAGAATATGAAAGCCATGATTTTTCTTAATAAAAGCGGACACTTTTTCTTTAAGTGCATCAGGATTTGAAAAATCGGCAACTATATAGTTATGATTTCCAGAAGAAGACAATTCGGTAAGTACTTGCTTTAATTTATCTTCATTTCTGGCTACTAAAGTAATATTTGCACCTTCACTAGCTAATGCAATTGCTGTCGCTTTACCAATACCTTGTGTGCTTCCGCATACAAGTGCATTTTTATTGTTTAAGTTAAAGTTCATCTTTTCTGTCATTCCCTCGAAGGAGGGAATCTTTTTAATGTTAGTTTTATTTTAATTTATAAGTTTTAAAATTATCAAAATGATAAACAGGACAATTAAAATTACTGTTATAGGCTGAATTATAATCTTTTTTGGAAGATTATTTTCTTTTTCAAACTCTCTTCTTTTTTTCTTCCTCTTCCAGAACATTAAATCATCAACAAGAGATAAAAGATTAGCCAATAA
>JAADHG010000301.1 GCA_013151975.1 Chlorobiota bacterium
TAAATAAATTGATAAAGTATATAAAACATCTTATTTCCTTCCTTCTGATTTTCGGTCTGACGGTTAACGAATGTTCTATATATTCTCAAATAAATTCTACAAACTACCATCAAGTTTCATACGTTAATACTAGAAAAGAATTTAGCCAAAAGCATTCGGAATTGTATGTTTACACTGGGCAAATTCTTTTGGAAAAAGTATTATCTATTGTACTAATTACATATCGCAATCTACAAGATGTTTATAGTACTCAAATTCAAACTATTTTAAAATTACGATTTGAGCTTTATCAAAAGATAAATTCAATGAAAGCTCAACACGTTTTTTTGAGTAAAATAATCACATCAAGTAACCATTATTCAAGTTTATACATAGCTTAGAACTGATTTACTTTTCTAAGCAAATATGCACGTTACTGCATAAAATGATAAAACAAATGTCTAATCATTTATCATTACTAAAATGTATAAACAAAAGAATAAAATCCGCTTGGAAAGATCTAAACATTTAGTGCATTGGATAAAAAGAAAAATTATTTTAATCATTACCGCATTTATGCTTGGAATGTCTAATGCAATGTATGATGAAGATAAAATGATTAATGGAAATCAAAATTATACTGAGCAAGAACAGAAAAAAGATTAAAATAATTATAATTAAATCTCAATTTGTCGGTCAATTTGCTGGTCTAGAGAAATAAAGGTTTCGGTTCTAGAAACGCCATTAATAGCTTGAATATTTTTGTTTAGTACTTGCATCAAATGTTCATTGTCTTTACAAAGCACTTTAATTAAAATACTCCAATTTCCTGTGGTATAATGACACTCTAATACCTCAGGGATTTTTTTAAGCTGTCTTACAGCCGTTGGGTTATCTACCGCTTTATCTAAAAAAATACCAATAAAAGCCATGGTTGTATAACCTAATGCTTTAGGATTAATTACAAACTTAGAACCTGAAAGTAATTCGGAACTTTCTAATTTCCGTAATCGTTGATGAATCGCAGCACCTGAAATACCTACTTGACGCGCAATTTCTAAAACAGGCGTACGAGCATCGTTCATTAAAGCGCGAAGTATCTTTTTATCAATACCATCAATAAAAAGGTTTTGATTTATAATCTTCATAAGTGTTTATGTTTATAATGTAAAGATATAAATACTTAATCAATTTTAAACTGTAAGTTAGTTTAATATAAACAATGTTTAAGGGTTAGAATGTCACTTCGAGTGATTCCGGTTTTATCGAAATTGTATCGAGAAGTGCTTTCATGTTAGAAATTTCATTGTTTTTGACACATCAAATCATAGATTTAGCACTCAAACTGACAAAAATTTATTTATACGATTTTAATTCTCAAAGAGGTTAAATCATCTTCAAGCGTTTAACGGATTATACCCTAAATAAGGTACTTTTTTCTCATGAAATACAATACCAAAATCTTTCAGTTCTTTAAGAATAGGCTCATAAACTTCTTTGCGAATTGGTATTTGAACCCCTGGTGTGGTTATTTGTTTATTCAAAATTAAAAGCGTCGCAATGGCAACTGGTAATCCTACAGTTTTTGCCATAGCTGTATAGGTTTGGTCTTCGCCAATAGATACCATAGTCGCATCAATTTGGTGTTT
This sequence comes from Chlorobiota bacterium, assembly GCA_013151975.1. Lineage (GTDB taxonomy): Bacteria > Bacteroidota > Bacteroidia > Flavobacteriales > Flavobacteriaceae > JAADHG01. Next base: position 1,629 of record JAADHG010000301.1, read on the forward strand.
TTCTCCATCAATTTCATATCCAAATTTATGATACATCACAATCATATCTTTATCATCTTCACCAAGTGTCCAACTATCCATTAGAATTTTTTGCAGTATTTGAGCAGGAGTTGCTTTTTTAAGACCAACCATTTTAGAATCATTAAAAACATCTAGTTCTTCCAGCTTATCCCAAACAATATCATCTTGATCAATCTTTAATTGATGTCTAAGTTTTAATTCCACAGAATCTGTTGGACTGTAAGGTAAAAAGGCATTAACAAAATCGCGATAACTCATATTCTCACTATCATCAATGGTGTAACTATCATCAGTCATTCCTAATAGTACAAACATTTGCCACGCGCGACTAAACCCAACGCGACGCATCGTGCCTCTATACATTGTCTTGGCATTATCTAATTTATAAGTATGCTGATACTTTAGGGAATCTCTGTTAGCATAAGCTTCAAAACGACCGTAATCCTCTATTTCAAGGAATTCAGTTCTCCTAAATAACCTATTATAAGGAATGTATTTATACTTACCTTCTTGTAAAAATTTTGCAGCACTTCCTTGACCAGCAACTACAACGTTTCTAGGGTTCCAAGTAAACTTGTAATTCCAAAGATTGTTATCACTTTCAGGAGCTACTAATCCTCCTGTAAAAGATTCAAATAAAATAATTTTACCACCTTTATCGCGAATACGGTTAATAACTTCCATGGCGCTCATGTGGTCTATACCTGGGTCTACTCCTATTTCATTCATGAAAATAAGTCCTTTGGCTTTAGCTTCTTCATCAAGCGCTTGCATCTCTTTACTAACATAAGATGCTGTTACCATATTTTTGCCATATTTAATACAGTCTTTAGCAACTTCAATATGAAATCTTGCAGGGAGCATCGATACAACTATATCAGCATTTTTTATTGCTTCAGCACGAGATTGCTCGTCAAACACATCTAGTGTAATAGCATTAGCATGCGTATTATTCCCTATTAACGCATCAGCATTATTTGTATTAATATCGCCAATTGTAATTTGTAATTGTTCAGCCTCAGCTTTATCTAAAAAATATTTTATTAAGTAGGATGATGATTTGCCAGAACCAATAACCAAAATCTTTCGCATAGTAAGATTAGTTAAGTAAATTTGTTATTATTTATGTCACGAATGTAATAAAATGTAGGTATTATAAAAACTTAAAATATAAATTAATATGAACAAAAAAATATTGATTGTAGGAAGTGTGTTAGGCTTTCTTGCCGTTGTACTTGGAGCCTTTGCAGCGCATGGATTGGAAAACAGCATCACTAAGGATGCTATTGAAACGTTTCAAACAGGAGTACGTTACCAAATGTATCATGCCATAGTATTATTATTTGTTGGAGGCACAACGTTTTTAAGTGCTAAAACAAAAAAATGGATGTATTATTTTGTTGTTTTAGGGGTGTTATTGTTTTCAGGTTCTATCTATGGTTTGGCAACAAACGAACTTACTAGTTTTGATTTTAAAACGATTGGTTTTGTAACGCCAATTGGAGGTTTGTTCCTCATTATATCATGGGTGCTTATGTTAATTGATTTTATAAAATTTAAATCATAATAAAATCATTTTTTAATGTAGGTTTCTATAAAATTTATACTTTTGTACCATAAACAACACAAAAATTATGGTGGATAACACCCATACTACGAAATCGATTTCGTTACAAGAATACGGAATTATTGACGCGAAAGTAAATTATCAATTATCACCAGAACAACTTCACAATAGTACAATATCTAAAGGACAAGGCGTAGAAACTTCTTCGGGAGCATTGGCTGTTAATACAGGCGAGTTTACAGGGCGTTCTCCTAAAGATCGTTTTATTGTCAAAGACGATGTTACTAAAGATAGGGTTTGGTGGGGAAAC
>JAADHG010000213.1 GCA_013151975.1 Chlorobiota bacterium
TTTTAGCATCATCAACACTGTTAACTACGCCTTCTTTTGGCCCTGGATCACCCATAAGTGCATTACGCATGCCGTTAGTAGGATCAGCATGTCCTCCAGTTGTTCCTATAGCTTTACCTGCTGTAAAAATTCTTGGACCAACTACTTTGCCTTTATTTATAGCATTTCGCAACGAAATATTCACCCCTGTTCCGCCTAAGTCTCTAACAGTAGTAAACCCTGCCATTAATGTAACCTTAGCTAATCGCAAGGATTCAAAAGCCACATCGGCATCATTGGCTGTAAAGCGTTCAATATAGCGTTTAGGGTTAAACTCTCCTTCAATATGTACATGCATATCTATAAGCCCTGGCATTACTGTTTTATCTTTGAGGTCTATAATAACATCATCAGCTCGTTTTGCATTTATAAATCCGTTCTGAATTGATACAATTTTGTTGCCTGAAACGATAATCGTTTTGTTGGTAAGAACTTTACCGCTTTTTGTGTCTATTAATTTGCCACAATGTAAATAGGTGTTTTGAGCTGTAATGCTAAAAGAAAACAATACAACTATAAAGAAAATTAACTTTTTCATAATGTTTAGTTAGTTAGATAAAAATAGATGTCTAATATAGTTATTTACTTCTAATTTCTTGCTCCCATTTCCAAGCAGATGCCATGGCATCATCCAAAGTTAACTCCGCTTTCCATCCCAATTCATTATTTGCCTTTGTAGTATTTGCATAGGCTGAAATAATATCTCCCGCTCTTCGGTTAGCAATTTTATAATTAAGCTTCTGCCCCGAAACTTTTTCAAAAGATTGTATAACTTCTAAAACCGTACTTCCTGTACCCGTCCCCACATTGAAGGTTTCAAAATTAGAAGTATTTTTATCTTCAATTAAACGCTGTAAGGCAATTACATGCGCTTTTGCCAAGTCTACAACATGAATATAATCACGAATACAAGTACCATCATGTGTTGGATAATCGTCTCCAAATACTGAAAGCTGTTCTCTAATTCCAATAGCTGTTTGCGTAATAAAGGGTACTAAATTTTGGGGTACACCAATAGGTAATTCTCCTATTTTAGCACTTGAGTGTGCTCCTATAGGGTTAAAATAACGCAAAGCAATTGCCTTAAGATGCGATGTTACTTTACACGTATCTTGAATAATTTCTTCACCTATTTGCTTAGTGTTTCCGTAAGGTGACTCGGCCTTCTTTACTGGTGCATTCTCAGTAATTGGCAATTCATCAGCTTGTCCGTACACAGTACACGATGAACTAAAAATAAAATTAGCTGTTTTTAATTTTTGTAATTCCTGAAGGATATAAATTAAAGTATTGATATTATTTTCATAGTACTGCAATGGTTTATCAACACTTTCACCTACGGCTTTACTAGCTGCAAAATGAATCACACCTTGTATATCCTGATGTGCTTTAAAAAAGGCTTGTACTTTTGGTTTATCTTTTAAATCTAATTTCTCAAAACTTGGCGCAATTCCAGTGATTGAAGTAATTCTATTTAAAACATCTATTGATGAATTAGACAAATCATCAATGATAACAACTTCAAATCCTTTATTTTGAAGTTCAACAACAGTGTGAGATCCAATAAAACCAAGACCTCCTGTAACTAGTATTTTAGCCATTTACAAATTTTATTATGGTAGTAGCAATATATTCAATTTGCTCGTCATCCAACTCGGTATGCATTGGCAAGGAAATTACTTGTTTAACCAATTGATTGGTAACTGGGAAATCTGCCTCATTATAACGGGAATCTTGATACGCTTTTTGGTTGTGTAACGGGATTGGATAATACACACCATGCGGAATTCCTTTATCATTTAAATGTTGTGCAAGTGCATCTCTATCTGCTCCAACAATTCTCAAGGTATATTGATGAAACACGTGATTATCATCACTACCATCTCTAAAAGGAACAATTATATGTTCTTGCCCTTTAAAGGCTTCATCATACTTATTCGCCGCTTCTCTACGCTTATTACAATAGTTATCCAAATGCGGTAATTTTGCATTTAAAACGGCTGCCTGAATAGAATCTAAACGTGAATTAACACCAACAACATCGTGGTGATATCGTTGATACATGCCATGATTTACAACACCTCTAATAGTATGTGCTAAATCGTCATCGTTAGTGAAAATGGCGCCGCCATCTCCATAACATCCTAAGTTTTTGGATTTGGATGGAAAAAATGATGTAGATGCTACATGACCAATTGTTCCTGCTTTGGTTTTTGTGCCATCTGTTGATGTATAGGTTGCACCAATAGCTTGTGCATTATCTTCAATAACAAATAAATTATGGGCTTCAGCAATCTCCATAATCGCATCCATATTGGCACATTGCCCAAATAAATGCACAGGCACAATAGCCTTTGTTTTAGGTGTAATTGCTTTTTTTATGGCCGCAACATCTATATTAAATGTATCTGGTTCTACATCAACCAAAACAGGTGTAAGTTGTAATAATGCAATGACTTCAACCGTAGCAGCAAAAGTAAAATCGGCAGTTATTACCTCATCTCCTGGTTTTAACCCTAAACCCATCATAGCAATTTGCAAAGCATCCGTACCATTAGCGCACGGAATGACATGCTTAACGCTAAGATAATTCTCTAAATGCTTTTGAAAACTATGAACTTCTGGTCCATTAATAAAAGCTGTAGATTGTATAACATCGATTACTGAAGTATTAACAAGCTCTTTTATTTCTTCGTATTGACCTTTAAGGTCAACCATTTGTATTTTTTTCATTTGTTATTTTTGCGAAGTTTGTAGAACGAATATTTTTCATTTTACAAGTAGCGAAATTACAAAATTCATTAGCGTTAAACAATGAATTTATTTTAAAGAAGTGTATTTTAGCCTTAAAGAAAAAACTTTGAAACCTCTTTACAACATACTTGTTTACGTTGCGGCTTTTCATATAAAAATAATCGCGCTTTTTAATTCCAAACTAAATCTAGGTGTTAAAGGAAGAGCAAAAACTTTCGATAAGCTAAATACTGCCATTGCTCCTCAAGACAAGGTTATTTGGTTTCATTGTGCTTCTCTCGGTGAGTATGAACAAGGACTTCCTGTATTTGAAAAAATTAAAGAACAGTATTCCAAACATAAAATTGTATTGAGTTTTTTTTCGCCTTCTGGTTATGAAGTTAGAAAAAATGCAGCTATTGCAGATGTTGTGATTTATTTGCCTTTAGATACTTCTAAAAATGCAAATCGATTTTTAAATCTTGTGCATCCGGATTTAGTTATTTTTGTAAAATATGAGTTTTGGCCTAATTATTTAAATGCGCTTAAAAACAGAGGCATTACATCTATATTAATTTCTGCGCTCTTTAGAAAAGATCAAAGTTTTTTTAAATTTTATGGTAAATGGATGCAAAAACACCTCCATGCTTTTCAGCATATTTTTGTGCAAAATACAACTTCAAAAAAATTATTGAAAAGTATAAACTACAACAATGTTACTGTTTCGGGAGATACGAGATTTGACCGTGTTTCCAATCAGTTACAAACAGACAATACCTTAGCTTTTATCGAACAGTTTAAACAAGACAAACTATGTGTTGTTGCAGGAAGCACTTGGCCTGAAGACGAACAACTATTAATCAATTTTATAAACAAAGCATCTAATACCGTGAAATTTATTATTGCTCCTCACAATATTAAATCACAAGATATAATTCGCTTAAAAACAAAAATTAAAAAGGAAACGGTTTTGTTTTCAGAAAAGGATACTAAAAACCTTGCCCAATCTCAAGTCTTTATTATTGATACTATTGGCCTCTTATCAAAAGTATATAGTTATGCAGACATTGCTTATGTAGGAGGAGCTATAGGAACAACAGGGCTACATAACATTTTAGAGCCTGCTGTATTTGGTGTCCCCATTATTATTGGTAATAATTACAGTAATTTTCCAGAAGCTTTTGATATGATTGCTTTGGGAGGTTTATTTTCTATTTCAAATCAAACAGCGTTAGATACAATTTTAAATAGTTTAATTACCAACAGAAACAAACGCTTTGAATCTGGTAAGATAAATGCAGAATATATCTATAAAAATAAAGGTGCAGTAACTCAGATTACTGCTTATTTATTAAATAATCAATGATAAAAAACACGTTGTATATTACTCATTCTCAGCTTTTTTTCATATATTTAAATTCAATTAATTGCTTTTTTAAATAGAAATTCATCCCGAATTAGCACACACGCAACCTAGATTGTTGAATTTTTTAATAGCTAAGATTATGGCAGATGGTTTAAAAATGATATTGGCAATGGCTCTTTTTTTCGGAGCAATATATTTATATGCTATAGCCCCAGATATTATAGAAAAGCGAAAACAGAAAAAACTTTTAAGAAAGACTTTACAAAAACAAGAAAACAGAAAAGAAGAAGTCGTTCAATTACAGCAGCAAAGAGATGATAACACTACAAAAATTGAAGATAGACGTGAAAGGATTAGGCAACATTTTATATGGTTGGAAGAAATGAATGAAAAAATAAAACGTCGAGAACAAACGCAACAAGAAAAAATACTTTAATATAGTAATAAAAAAAGCCTTTATCTTTCGATAAAGGCTTTTGTACTGAAGGCGGGAATTACCTTCGGTGAACCCCAGTATCACCATCTTGAAAAAAGCAAGACCGTAAAACGGCCTTTTTTTGTTTCTTTACGCAAGCCCAAGCAAGCTTCGCTCACTCTAGGAACCAAAAAAGCCAAGACTTTCGTCTTGGCTTTTTATCTGTACTGAAGGCGGGACTTGAACCCGCACGGCCATAATGGCCATTGGATTTTAAGTCCAACGTGTCTACCAATTCCACCACTTCAGCATACTTCGACTGCGCTCAGCACATCGCTTGGTATATTTTAACAGTAATAGAGCGAAAGACGGGATTTGAACCCGCGACCCTCACCTTGGCAAGGTGATGCTCTACCCCTGAGCTACTTTCGCTTAGTTTTTAATGAACTTACAATCTTTGATTGCGGATGCAAATTTAAAACAATTCTAATAATAGCAAAGGCTTTTTCCAAAAAAAGAACAAATTTTTAAGCACGTTTCTTCTTTTGTAACATGCGCTTAATTTCATTCAACTTCATTAAGGCTTCAACAGGTGTTAATGTATTAATATCAATATGCAATATTTCATCTTTAATCTCTTCCAAAAGAGGGTCATCCAAATTGAAAAAACTCAATTGCATTTCGTCATTAAGTGATTTCATTTTATCTGTGAGTTCTTCACTAGAATGCGATTTTTCTAACTGCTTTAATATTTTGTTAGCACGATGTATGACTTGTTGTGGCATTCCTGCCATTTTTGCTACATGAATACCAAAACTATGTGCACTTCCACCTTCAACCAGCTTTCTTAAAAACAACACTTTATCCTTCAATTCTTTTACTGAAACATTAAAGTTTTTAATGCGCTCAAAGGTTTCTGTCATTTCATTAAGCTCATGGTAATGCGTTGCAAATAAGGTTTTTGCTCTTGATGGGTGCTCATGCAAATATTCGCTAATTGCCCAAGCAATTGAAATACCATCGTAGGTACTTGTACCTCTACCAATTTCATCTAAACCTCTACCAATTTCATCTAATAACACTAAACTACGCTCGGAAATGTTATTTAAAATGGAGGCTGTTTCATTCATTTCTACCATAAATGTCGATTCTCCCATCGAAATATTATCACTCGCACCTACTCTTGTAAATATTTTGTCTACCAACCCTATTCTTACAGATTTAGCTGGTACAAAACTGCCTATTTGAGCTAGTAAAATGATTAATGCCGTTTGCCTTAAAATAGCTGACTTACCAGACATGTTTGGCCCCGTAATCATGATGATTTGCTGTGATGCTCTGTCTAAAAATACATCGTTGGCAATATAACTTTCGCCAAGTGGTAACTGCTTTTCAATCACAGGATGGCGACCATCTTTAATGTCTAAATCAAAAGAGTCATCAATTGTTGGATATACATAGGTGTTATCTCTAG
>JAADHG010000264.1 GCA_013151975.1 Chlorobiota bacterium
CTTTATTGAAGGCAAAAGTGGTGTGCAATTTGTACACCGAATACTTGCTTATATTGTCGCTGCTCTAATATTTGTTATTTGGTTTAAAGCAAAAAAAATGACCCTTACAATATACCAAGAAAGAGGAATAAATATATTATTATTAATGGTTGGTATTCAATTTTTATTAGGTGTATTTACTATTTTACTTCAAGTTCCTGTTTGGCTAGGTGTAGCACATCAAATAGGTGCTTTTGTATTATTAAGCGCAATGACATTTACCTTGCATCGTTTTAGTAAATAGTTTAAAAAACTTATCTTTGCAACCATAATTTATGACTATGATTTACCGATTTAGAGTTATCCTTGATAATGATACTGAAGATGATATTTTTAGAGATATTGAAATCAGAAAAACAGATACTTTAGAAGATTTACATAACACAATTACACAATCTTTTGGTTTTGATGGTACTGAAATGGCATCCTTTTATGTAAGTGATGACCAATGGAATCAAGGTGAAGAAATATCCTTGTTTGATATGAGTGAAGGGATGAATTCGGTAAGATTGATGAACGAAACCACCTTAGATGATATTGTTGATGATACCAGAACAAAATTAATCTATGTGTATGATTTCTTGAGCATGTGGACTTTTTTAATAGAGCTAGCAGAAATTGTAGAAGAAACAGATAGCGTAGATTACCCAAACCTTATGTTCGTTCACGGTCAAATTCCTAATGATGCTCCTGAAAAAACTTTTGAAGCCGATGATTCTCTCGACTATGATGATCTTGATGAAGATTTAAATATTGATGATTATGACAATTTAGATTTTAACGAGAACTGGAATTAGGTTAGCATTGTTATAAATTATTTGTATTTACATTTTCGTAATTGCGCTTCACGAAATCTAATGCGTTTCTTAAAATTTCTCCCATATTTTTACTGCGCTTAAATTTTACATCTAGTGTGTAATCATAGATGGTTAGCTTTAATGCCTCTATATTTTCTTTTTTTGATATTGTGTCAGATACCATACAATCTAACAAATTTTCTATTCTATCATGAAAGCTAATTAAACGCTTTGCCATAATTGAGCGCTCTTCCAGTTTGTATTGATCAATAGATTGTTTTTGAAATTTTTCTGAAACAAGTTCAACCATTTTTACATTCTCTTTAAAAAACTGTGGCCTATAAATATTAAACTTCCCTTCGTATGATTGCTGATCAAAATCAATGGCTCTAATCTTATATACAACCTGGTCAAAATCGTGAGTGGGTACAATTACATAATTATAAGAACGCATATCACCCAAAAGCCGTATCATACAACGCTCGTTAAACTTTACAAACTCTTTGGCTATCTGTCCCTTTTCAGAATGACTACATTTTGACAGCATACTTTTTATAAATTCATCTCCAGGAATGCCCGCAATATGTTCTTCAATAAGCGTATCCTTATACACTAAAAAGTTGAGATTGTAGGGCGATAACATATGCTCCAATTCTAAACCATAAATACGAGAAGCATCTGCTTTTTTAACATAAAAATACGTGTAATTGTCGTTAATAATATTTCTTACTTTAATCCTAAAAGGCTTAGAATTACCAAACGTACAATAGTCTATGGCGTCAATATTTAAAAAAGGAATAGTTTTTTCGTTACCATCAGAGTGTAAATTTGTATATACTTTTTTCAAACTCAACTCAATTTCTTCACGTTCAAAATCATTATAATATACACGTATCCACAAAGTGTCATTATCGTTTTTATCATAAACCTCTACAGACCCTTGAAAACGCAACATATCTTCATAAAAAACAGGGATTCTTATATTTCTTTTATATTCAGAAAGATAAGCATGTAATTTTTTTGATATAGGATACGAAGGTTTTCGTTTTGAAATTTTTAAATCTTTCATTCTAATATTATCAATATTTCAAAAGTAATGTATTTTTATAATGATATTAAAAACCAATGTAACAACTTATACATTTAGTCGTCTTACGTTTATAACTAATCAATCATATCGTTTTGGAATCAATTTTAACAATTAATAATCTTACCAAAAAATTTGGCTACTTAACTGCGGTTAAGGATCTTTCATTTACAATCAATAAAGGCAATGTTTATGGCATTCTTGGACCCAACGGAAGTGGTAAATCTACAACGCTTGGAATAGTCCTAAATGTTGTAAACAAAACCCATGGAGATTTTCATTGGTTTGATGGAAACACCTCAACACATGATGCCTTAAAAAAGGTAGGGGCTATTATAGAAAATCCAAACTTTTACCCTTATATGTCGGCCTACCAAAATTTAAAATTGGTATGTAAAATAAAAGGTGTAGATGTCTCCAAAATTGATGAAAAGCTTGAAATTGTTGGTCTTACAGAACGAAAGAACAGTAAATTTAAAGCGTACTCATTGGGTATGAAACAACGCTTAGCTATTGCGTCTGCATTGCTTAACGATCCAGAAATTTTAATTCTTGATGAGCCTACTAATGGTCTCGACCCTCAAGGTATTCATCAAATACGTGAGATTATTAGAGATATTGCCAAAGAAGGTACGACCATACTTTTAGCATCTCATTTATTAGACGAAGTAGAAAAAGTATGTACACATGTTGTGGTATTGCGGAAAGGCGAAAAACTATATTCAGGGCGTGTTGACGAAATGATTTCCAGTCATGGCTTTTTTGAATTAAAAACTGATAAGAATGACGAGCTCATTAAAATTCTTGAAAATGATGATGCATTTGGAACTATTAAAACTGAAGAAGGTATAATCACAGTAATTTTAAACAAACCCATGGAAGCTGCTACTTTTAATAAACTTATGTTTGACAGAGGTATCACATTGTCCCACTTGGTAAAACGCAAGGAAAGTTTAGAAGAGCAATTCCTCCAGTTAACCAATAATAACTAACCACAAAATCAATCAAGAAATGTTACGTCTTATACAATTAGAATTGCAAAAATTATTGCTCAACAAAACGAGTAAAATACTCATATTTATTTCATTTATTTTACCTTTTACAGTATTAGTTTTATCATCAATAAAAATAAATTTCTTTGGTTTTTTTACTTTAGAACTGGGTGAATTAGGTATCTATAATTTCCCAATCATTTGGCATATTACCACCTTTTTTGCATCACAATTTAAATTTTTCTTTGCCATAGTTGTAGTAAGTATGATTGGTAACGAATACAGCAACAAAACCATCAAACAAAACTTAATTGATGGATTGAGTAAAAAGGAGTTTATACTTTCAAAATTTTATACTATTGTTCTCTTTTCTTTAGTAGCCACAGTACTACTATTTATAATTTCTTTGCTAATAGGTCTATACTATTCAAGCTACAATGAAATCAATATTATTTTTAGAGAAACCGAATACTTACTAGGGTATTTTGTAAAACTAGTAGGGTTCTTCTCTTTTTGTTTATTCTTAGGTATGCTCGCAAAACGTTCTGCATTTGCTTTAGCATTCTTATTTGTAGATTTTATTTTGGAAAATATAAT
>JAADHG010000067.1 GCA_013151975.1 Chlorobiota bacterium
CAACTAGTCCTAAACTAATCTATATAAGAATTGGTACAGCAACTTGTGCTTATGAAGCTGAGATTAACCTTTTTATTAATCCTCCAATAATCCTTCAACCCATAGCTCCAATAGACTATTGTGACACTGATGATGATGGGTTTATGTCTTTAGATCTTTCAACCTTTGATACAATTGTTCGCAATGGATTAACAGGGGTTACTGTAAACTATTTTATAAATGATGTTAATGCTAATAATAATGCAAATGCTTTACCACAAACCTATACAAATACGGCAAATCCCCAAACATTATATGCGAGAGTTACGTCAAATACTACATCGTGTTATAATACAATAGCCTTTGATGTTAATGTAATTCCTGCACCAACAGTAAACTCCCCTTTAGAAATTATTATCTGTGATGATGACCAAGATGGTTTTTCTATAATAAATCTAGATGCTATGATACCAAATATTGTAGCAAATACTACAGATTTAGTAATTAGCTTTCATACCACATTAAACGACCAACAAAATAACACTAACCCAATATTGGTGCCTAATGTGTTTAACACTACAACACAAACCATTTATACAAGAATAGAAAGTACTATTACAGGATGCTTTGCATCAGCCGAAATAAACATTATTGTAAACACACTCCCAGAGTTTGTACCTATAAGTAATTTTGAAAACTGTGAATCAGATGGCAATCAAACAGCAGATTTCTTATTTAATCTTAAAGATGCTGAAATTTTAAACAACCAAACAGGAAAACAAGTGCTCTATTTTGAAACTGAAAACGACGCCATAAATAGAACCAATATCATAGATAAAAACTCTAATTATAGCAATATTTCTAGTCCGCAAACAATATACGTTAGAGTAGAAAATAGCACTGATCAGGATTGTTTTGGCACATTGTCATTTACTATAGAAGTAGGTTCTTTTCCGCTCTATAATCCACCAACAAATTATTTAGTTTGTGACGATATTTCCAACGACGGTGTTGAAACTTTTGACCTAAATGATAAAATTCTTGAAATGTCTCAAGGCATTCCAGAGAACCTAACTATAACCTTTTACACATCGTTTACAGATGCTGACAATCTACAAAATGAAATTCCAGCAAATTATACCAACATTATCAATCCGCAACAAATTTACGCACGTATAGAAAATGGAACTTATTGTTATACTATAGCAGAGTTTGGACTCAATATTATTCAAGTGCCTACTGTAAATCTACCTACAAATTTAACGGTTTGTGATAACGACTATGACGGCGTTTCTACCTTTGATTTAACGGTTTCAGAATTCGAAATTCTGGATGTTAGAAATAACGATATTGTCATTTCATATTTTGAATCTGAAGAAGCCTTAGACGAAGACATAAATCCTATTTTAAATCCGGGTACCTATACAAATATTACCAATCCGCAAACCGTATTTGTTAAAGTCACTAATACTATTTCTAATTGTTATGTAACTATTCCATTAGAGATGACAGTAAATCTGCCTCCTGTTCTCAATACAATTTCAGCTATTGAAATTTGCGAAAATGACACTGCTATTTACAATTTAGATGAAGCCACAGGTGTGCTCATTGATAACCTTACAAATACATCAGTATCATATTACTTAAATAATACAGATGCACAAAACAATCAAAATGCGATTGGAAGCACCTATATTTATACAGCTACAAGTCAAACTATTTTTATTAGAGCAGATTTTAATGATACCTCTTGTTCTGCTATTTCGTCTTTTGACTTGATTGTTAACTCAAATCCAATAGCAAATACACCACCTAACCTTGAAGATTGCGATGATGATTACGATTTTGCGCTTATTTTTGATCTATCACAACAAACCTCGGCTGTATTAGGAAATCAAAATCCGTCTCAATTTACAGTGTCTTATTATGAAAATATAACAGATGCTACAAATGGCGAAAATGCAATTGCTGACCTAAATTACAACGCCATTGATGGACAAGAAATCTTTGTAAGAATTGAAAACAACACAACATCCTGTTTTGATACTACCTCCTTTTTTATAACTGTAAACAGAAAACCTATGGTTGAAATTCCTGACCAAGTAATTTGCCTAGACAATTTCCCACTTACAGTAATTGCTGGAGAAATTGTTGCTGGAGACACCTATTTATGGTCAACAAATGAAACTACATCAGAAATAGATATTGAACAAGTTGGTGAATATTGGGTGACTGCAACTACACCTTTTGGATGCGAAACCACAACCGTATTTAACGTTATCGAATCTGAACAAGCCACTATTGAAGTGACTGAAACTGTTGACTTCTCCGACCCTAATAACATTACTGTAACCATAAGTGGTATTGGTAATTATATGTATATTTTAGACGATGGTGAACCACAAGATTCCAATATTTTCACCAATGTCTCCTTAGGCTATCATATTTTAACTATTATAGATCTAAATGGTTGTGCAGAAATTACCAAAGGCATTGTTATTGTAGATACCCCAAAATTCTTCACTCCCAATGGCGATGGATATTTTGACACTTGGCATATTACAGGTGTTGAAACCTTACCTGGAACCACCATAAATATCTTTGACAGATATGGTAAACAAATGACTTACTTAACCTCCTCCACTTCTGGTTGGAATGGCACTTATAATGGTCGCAATATGCCAGCTAGTGATTATTGGTTTGTAGCTAATATAAAAAAAGGAAACACCCAGTTTCAAGTGAAAGGGCATTTTGCTTTAAAACGATAAATTCCTGTGAATCCTGATAGCTATTGGGAAGGAATCCACAACACAATAAAAATCTTTATTATTTTATGTAAATTTGCTTTTAAACCTAATTAGAAATACCTTGAAAAATGGCTTTGAAAATATTCGTTTTAATTTTAGCCCTTTCTACATTCACTTCATTTGGACAAAATATTAGCGGAAAAGTATTAGATAATAAAAACAACTTACCAATAAAAAATGTTAATGTCTATTTAACTAAAACTAAAGAAGGTACTACAACTAATAAAAAAGGAGAATTTAACCTAAATTTTAAGTCTTTAGCTAAACAAACCGATACAATTACTTTTTCTATTATTGGATATACCTCGAAAAGCTTTGCGCTTAACGAATTAAAAATCAACAATAATACAATTCATCTTTTCGAAAAAATTGAAGAGCTTAAAGAAGTACTACTTAATTCATATAAAAAATTAAACTCAAAAATACAGTTTAATAAATTATCGTCATTAAAAAGAGGAATTCATTCTTTTGCGTCTTCGTTAATCGAAGATAATATATTTGTTATAGGTGGTGATGCGTCATATATAGAGGATACTGCTAAAAAAGCACTTCTCGAAATGGGGAGCTATTCGGAATCGACTTTTGATGATTTACTTAAAAGATTAAGACATAATCCAACTTGGGTAAATTACAAAGGGGATTTACGCATGTACGATATTAAAACAGATACATGGACAACTTCTGACTTGAAGTTTAGAAAAC
>JAADHG010000095.1 GCA_013151975.1 Chlorobiota bacterium
ATTACTGTAAAACACGCACATAAAAGAAAATACTTTTTCATAAAAAATGGGATTGGTTAGAAAACGAAATTACATTATTTTATTTAACAAAGAAATTTAACTAAAAAAGCACCTCGAGAGAGGTGCTTTATAGATACAGAATAATTTCTAACTAACCAACCAAATTATTCTTCAGTATCAGAACCATCTTTAGAATTTTCTTCGTTTTCATTAGTGTTAACGTCATCTTTAACAACCGTAAGAGTAGCTGGTTTTACAGAGCTATCATGAGCACCATGATATTCTTCAAGTAAATTCATAGTAGCATTTAGTAAATCTTTAGTTTCTAATAACAAGCTAAAATATAATGTTGTGTTTTTAGGACTACCCTCTTCAGTTCGCGTACGTTCTACCTGTTTCTGGATTTTTTCTTTTACTAAATCGTAGACTTCTTTCTTCTCATTTATTATAGCACCAATTTGTTCAAAAGATTGAGAATCGAAAGCAGCCTTAGTATCATTAAATAGCACTTCAAGTTTATCATCAACTTGTTTAAGTTCTTTAATTTGATTGAACTTTAATTTTTTATGATTATTGTTAACGTGTTTATGACTTACTTTAGAAATGTATTCTAGAGATTGTGTCATGTCTTGCAAGTACCCTAGAATATTAATATAGAAGTTACTTGCACCAATACTAGATTCGTCTAAATTTTTAATAAAATAGAAAATGTTATCACGCAATTCATCAACCTCGTCAGAGAGCTTCACAATTTGCTTTTTGTTCTTTTTAAGTAGTGGCAAATCTTGCATTGCAAGTCCTTTAATGGCATTGGTGTAAATTCTATTTCCGCGCTTTACAACATTAGCAATATTTTTAGCACTCTCATGAATAACACCTTGTACCGAGCTACTTTCAGCTTTTTCTAAATGGTCTTCAGCTTTTATTTCTTTAGATTTTTTCTTGTGAGACACATAGTTTCTACCTAAAAGTAATACAGCTATGAATAATAAAATGGCGATAGCAGTTGGACCACCTAAATTAATAAGATAAGCCATTACAGCAGCCACAGTAAAAGCACTAATGGCAGTGAAAAACCAGCCGCCAATAACGTTAAGTACACCAGCCACACGATATACAGCACTTTCACTTCCCCAAGCTCTATCTGCTAACGAACTTCCCATAGCCACCATAAATGTTACATAGGTTGTAGAAAGCGGTAGTTTATAAGAAGTTGCTATAGATATTAATACACCTGCTACCATTAAATTAACTGCGGCTCGTACCATATCGAACGCAGGAAGTTCTATTGTTTTATCTCTTGACAATGATATAACAGGTTTTTCAAATTGTTTTTCAATTCTGTTTTGCCATGATTGAGGTAAAATATAAGATGTCATTTTTGAAGAACCCATAGCAAACCTAACAAACCCTCTGGATAACCAATTGGGTTGAAATCGTTCTTTAGTATCTCCTTGACTTGATAAATCAATAGAAGTTTTTACAACGGCTTTGGCTTTGCTAGAAAACCATAAAGTAAGTATCATTATTACACCTGCTAAAAATAACAGTAGTGTAGGCGTTGGAACTTTTGAGGCCAAAACTTCCATGCTAAATTCATGCGCAGGGACACCAGAAACAACCCAAGCTTCGTACGATTGCCATGCAGCAATTGGCACACCAATAAAGTTTACCAAATCGTTTCCTGCAAAAGCTAGAGCTAAAGAAAACGTTCCTATAATAATGATTAATTTGTAGATATTGGTTTTAAGAAAACTAATTAAAACATAAGATAATATTGACCAGAATACCAAACTAACAGCAATAATTGACAATACTTGTGTTTCTAAAAAATATTTTATTGTAGAACCTCCAATAATATCAAGATTTTGCTTAGCAATATCTGCTCCTTTAATTCCTTTCATTAGGATAAAATATACTATTCCAGTTAAAGCAATGCCTCCAAACAAGGCACCAACCCATTTGGCTTTCTTTTCGAAGTTATAAGACAATAACAATCTTGAAACCCATTGTACAAAAGCTCCTACCGAAAAGGCAACTACCACGGAGAGAAGAATGCCAAAAATTATTGTAGCTGCTTTCGAAGTATTTATATAAGTTAATAAATCTGAAAAATTACCATCATCAGCACCAATTTTAATCAAAGCCATTGCAACAGCAGCCCCTAATAATTCAAACACTATTGAAACCGTTGTAGATGTAGGCATACCTAGAGTATTAAAAAAGTCTAGTAAAAGGATGTCTGTAATCATAACAGCCATAAAGATGTACATGATTTCGTCAAACATAAATTCGCTAGGATTAAAAATCCCTTTTCTTGCAACTTCCATCATTCCGCTTGAAAAGATAGCTCCAAAAGCGATACCTAAACTGGCAACAATCATAATAGTTCTAAACGAAATTGCTTTAGAACCTATAGCCGAGTTTAAAAAATTTACAGCATCATTACTTACACCTACAACCAAATCAGCAACAGCTAAAATGGCAAGAGCAACAATCATTAATAAGTATATATTGTCCATAATTTAATTTGAAATAGTTTGTAAATATCTATAGTGTTTTCGAGTAAAATGTTACCTAAACGTTATCTTTTTTAAAAATGAATATCAAATTGCAATCGATACATTAATTGGTTGTTTCCGCCAATTACATCTAAATAGCTAATATCCGATTGTACTTTTAAACTGTGCCCCACAATATATTTTGAGACTCCTAAAGTATATTGTTGTTCTTGATTTTTTCCAGTAATTGTTTTGTCTAATTCTATATTTGTAAATCGTCCAGAAATTTCCCAGTCATTTTTTAACATATAACCAGTTTGAAGGTTTAAACCATCACCAACCTGAACAATATCTCCTGTTAAGCTTCCGTCAGCATTTTTTGCAAAAGGGTCTTTGGCGTCCCTATTGGCATATTCAGCCATAAAAGAGAAGCCTTTATATTTAAACATTGCATCTATAAAAAGGGTAGTAATATTTGTTTCATAAAAACCAGTATCGGTTTCCATGTAAGCCCCCATATTACTTCTTGTTTTAACAGCATTTTTGTTAAAATCGTAAGTTGCTCCTATTGCCAATTTTGGAGTTGTTTCTCGTTTTAAATCGCTGCCTTTATAGTCTCCTTTACCAGAAAATTTTCCAAAAGGTAATAATTCTATACGACCTGTATATTGGTGTCCGCCTATATTTCCTGTAGTTACATTTCTGCCTTCGCCTTGTGCTATTGAAAGCATTTCTCTAACAATAAAGTTCTCTGAAAGATTAAAATGATGTCTTAATTGTATCCCTAAATCACGATCAATATTAAACCTACTATTTAAAAGCGAACGATCTACTTGTTGCAGATTTGCTGATGATATTACACGTTCTCTATTTCCTGGAAGTTTTGTTTGTCCAAACCATAATACAAAATTTCCAGAGAAATTCCACTTTACTACTGCATCTAAAATATATCTTGGAGCATTACTTGTAA
>JAADHG010000092.1 GCA_013151975.1 Chlorobiota bacterium
ATCAAAACTAGCAGTAAAAAATTCTTCGTCTAATTTTTTATTGTTATTCATAATAGTTACATCATAATGTCTCTCTAGTTGTTTTATAATATTCTTGAAGGGTAAATGTCTAAATAATATACGACCATCAATCCATGCTGTATGCATTGCCACGTCTGCTTTTTCAATAGAAATTCGTTTATTATACTTATTCCAAGATGCCATATATCCAGGATTTAAAAGCATTGCAGTTTTTTCATCATATTCATTATTATTATTGAATATACTAACAGAGCCTTCAACTAGTACCGTATTTATAGCTTCATTTTCAGGATAGGAAGATGCATTGAACTTGGTGCCAAAAACTTTTATGCCAACATTATTCATGTTTACAATAAAAGGATGATTTGCATCTTTTGTTACATCAAAAAATGCCTCTCCATTTAAAAAGACTTGTCGGTTTTTGCCTTTTAAAAATTTAACAGGGTATTTTAAAGAAGTACCAGCATTTAAATAGATATGAGTTCCATCAGATAGTTTTAATTCGAATCTTTTCCCATAAGGCACTGTTAATGTATTGTAAACCAATTTTTCAATATTTGGCTTTTTGTCATAGATTAACTGATTTCCTTTTTGGGAACCAATAACGATTCCGTCTTTATTTACAACTTTTTCTGTTCCATCTTCAGATAAAACTTTAATGTTACCATTATCTAATTGTAGGATTATCTCATTCTTTTTTATAGTTGTAACATCAATCTTTTCAGTCTTATTTTCTACATGAATATAATAACCAACGCTAATAAATAGAATTGCTACTGCAGCATACTTAAAAACTTTCTTGATTTTAAATTTATTTAAAATGTTTTTATCTTTTCTTATTTTATCAAGTAGTAATTTTTCTGATCTCTTTGTATTGTATTGGGACATATTGTTGCGGATTGCGTAATCTATCTTAGAGCTGGAAATGAATAAGTCTTCAGTATCTTGCTTTTCTAGTAACGAAATTAAATCATCCAGTTCGGATGCAGATATTGAATTTGCAAAATATTTTGCAATTAAATTTTCACCTTTAGTAGTCTTCATTAAATATATTACGAAGCTCATTTACTAAACCCTAACATATTTGGTTTTTTTTTATTAATATTGTTGTATTAAAGACTAATTAATTAAAAATCATCATAAATGCATTGGAACTTTAAAGAAAATGCTAATTTAATATTGCACCTAAAGAGGGGTAATGACAAGGCGTATTCTTTTTTAGTAAAATGTTATAACCACCAGCTATGTGTGTATGCAAATAGTTTAGTGAATGACAAATCGTTGGCAGAAGACATTGTACAAAATGTTTTTATAAAAACTTGGGAAAAGCGAAAACATTTAAGAGAAGATTTCTCAATTAAAAGTTTTTTGTATAAATCTGTTTATAATGAATATATAGACCAATACAGAAAAAACCGGTCTGTTACAGTATTAGAAAAGAAATATATAGAAGCATTAGATACTATAGTAGAAAATGATTATAACGTTTTAGAAAAACTTTATCTTATAGTGCAAAAGGAGATTCAAAATTTACCGCCAAAATGTAAAAATATTTTCTTGTTAAGTAAACAGGAAGGCTTAAGTAACATAGAAATTTCAGAGCACCTTAATGTTTCTGTAAAAACAGTTGAGGCTCATATAACTAAGGCATTTTGCCTCATTCGAGAAAAAGTAAACCCAAAGGTTTTATTGAATTCGTATGTATTAATTCTTATGATTTTAAACAACTTTTAATTTAAAGTTAGGAATGACAAGATTTATACTAACAAAAAAACACTCAATCTAAAATTTTAGATTGAGTGTTTTTTTATAAAGTAAAGTGATAATATGTTTTGAATATTTTTGGTTCAATTAAAGTTAACCACTTTTTTATATTATAATTAATGAGAAGATTTTCTTATATCTCTTGAAGAAGAATGTGTTTTAGTAATTTTCCATTTACCATCTATTTTCTTTAGGTCGGCAGTTGCTACACCTTTCTTTTTAATGGTTCTAGCTTTTCTTCCTTTTTCTTCATTGGCTTTTAAACCTATGGTGAAAATATATGTTTCAGTAGTAAAAGCGTATGGCATATCTACTTTTACATCAATTGTATAGTCTGAAAATGTAAAGCTATCAAAGGCTTTTAACTCTGGCCCAAGATGATGAGATTCGTAGGTTTCGTAAGTGCCTTCAGAACCTCCCGATTCAAAAATGGTAGCTTCATCAGTAAAGAGTTCTTTTGTGCCTTCAGTGGTTAAGGCTTGAACTGCATCTTTATAACTTTTCATTACTGCTGCTACCGCTTCTTTTTCTGCTGAAACATCAACAGCAACTACTTCTTCAACTTTTTGTTCTTGTTCTTTACAGCTTGTAAAAGCTAAGAGGGTAACTGCTACTAATCCGATTGATTTTAAATACGTGTTCATACTTTTTGTTTTAGTGAATTAATTGGTTTTTTATATTTGTACAAACCTAATAATTTATTATTATCTTTTATATTAATTTTTCGATTTGTAAACTTATTTTAAAGAAATTGATCTTAATCGTAAAGAATTAGTAATTACGGATACTGAGCTAAAACTCATAGCTAATGCTGCAATGATAGGTGATAATAATATTCCGAAAAAAGGAAATAAAAGACCTGCTGCAATAGGCACACCCAAAACGTTATAGGCAAAAGAGAAAAATAAATTTTGTTTAATATTTCTCATTACAGCATGACTTAATTTTTTTGCTTTAACTATGCCTCCCAAATCTCCTTTAACTAATGTGATTTCGGAACTCTCTATTGCTACATCTGTTCCTGTTCCCATAGCTATTCCAATATCAGATTGAGCCAATGCTGGTGCATCATTGATGCCATCTCCAGCCATTGCTACAATTTTACCTTCATCTTGTAATTTTTTAATAACATTTAATTTATCTTCTGGTAAACATCCTGCCTTAAAATTATTTAAGTTTAATTCATCTGCAACAGCTTTTGCTGTATTCTCGTTATCACCTGTTAGCATTATAACATCCACTCCTTGACTCATTAAAGCTTTAATCGCCTCTTTACTAGTTAATTTAATAGCATCTGATATACTCACATATCCTACAGCTTTTTCATTAGCAGCAATATATGAAACTGTTTTACCCAACTTTTGTTCGGCAATAATTTTTGATTCTAATTCTTTTGAAACAGATGCATTAATTTGATTCATCAATTTGTCATTACCTAAGGCTATTTTGATTGAATCAACGGTACCAACAACACCCATTCCGGCAACAGCCTCAAAGTCGTCAACTTTACTGAGTTTAGTTTTATTCTCTTTCGCATAATTTACAACAGCTAGAGCCAAGGGGTGTTCACTATATTGATTTAAAGAAGCAATTTGCTGTAATAATTTGTTTGATTCTCCATCTAAAGCAAAAACAGTATCAACCGATGGTTTCCCTTCAGTAAGAGTTCCTGTTTTATCAGTTATCAATACATTAACTTTATCCATACGTTCAAGAGCCTCGGCGTTTTTAATTAAAATTCCGTTTTGGGCTCCTTTACCAACACCTACCATTACAGACATTGGAGTTGCTAAACCTAAAGCACATGGACAAGCAATTATTAATACTGCTACAGCATTAACGAAAGCATAAACCATAGCGGGTTCCGGACCAAAATAACGCCAAACAATAAATGTAATTATTGAAATAACAACCACTATTGGAACAAAATATTTGGAAATTGTATCTGCTAATTTTTGGATTGGCGCTTTAGAGCGACTAGCATCGCTAACCATTTGTATAATCTGTGATAGCAAAGTTTCAGATCCAACACGTTCTGCTCTCAAAATAAATGAATTTGTACCATTTATAGTACCAGAGCTTACCTTATCATCCACAGTCTTATCTACTGGTATTGGTTCACCAGTAATCATTGATTCGTCTATACTACTTTTACCTTCAACAATTACACCATCCACAGGAATCTTCTCTCCTGGTTTAACGCGTAGTAAATCGTCTTTTTTAATATCATGAATAGAAACTATTCTATCTTCACCATCAATAACTAAAGTTGCTTCAGAAGGTGCAAGTTTTAACAATTCTTTTATTGCACCACTGGTTTGACTATGAGCTCGTGCTTCTAATAATTGACCAAGTAGAACCAGAGTTAAAATAACTGCAGTGGCTTCAAAATAAAGACTAACGTCTCCAGAAGGCCCTCTAAACTCAGCCGGAAAAACCTCGGGAAAAACCAAGCCTACAATACTAAATAAAAATGCTGCACCTGTACCAATTCCTACTAATGTAAACATGTTTAAATTCCACGTAATAATTGATTTCCAACACCTAATAAAGAACATCCATGTGGCTACAAAGACAACTGGAATCGTCAAAATAAACTGAAGCCAGTCCCATTTAATTTGGTTCATTATATTCAATAATGGATTAACTGGTAAGTATGATGCTAAGGAAATTAATAATACAGGCACAGAAAATATTGTTGCAATTTTCATTTTCTTAGCCAATGCTTTGTATGTTTTTAATTCTTCACTTTCATCGGGTTCCATAGGTATCAAATCCATTCCACAAATAGGGCATGAACCTGGAGCATCTTTAATGATTTCAGGATGCATTGGGCATGTATATTTTGTGTCTTTAACCAATTTTGGCTGTTCAATCAAATCCATTCCACATACCGGGCAATTGCCAGGTTTATCATAAGTTTTTTCTCCTTCACAATTCATTGGGCAATAAAACACACCATTTCCGTTTTCTACTTTATTGTGAGTATGATTATGGTGATGATGAGCATCTGCTTTTTCTGTATTTGGCATTTCTATGGTATAATGCAAGCCTGCCTTTAACATGGTTTCCTGTAGTTTTTCTAAAGAAACATGTGATGTCATTTCAAGAACAACTTCTTCTTTTTTCAAATCGGCTGTAACTTTTGTAATTTCTTTTAAATTATTTAAAGCACTTTCTACATTGGTTTTACAACCAGTACATGTCATTCCTGTAATTTTATAAGTATGTTTCATAATTATATTTTGTAAAAGTTTTAACAAATATCCTTCTATTTAACAAAGGCATTGTGCATAATTTTGGTTAAAATGTATCCTATTCTGCTTTATAGTGATTTTGATAAATTTATTAGATTCTTATACAATCTACTATTTCTTACCAATTTTTTTCTTTAATAACTGTGCATTAATGGCAACTATAATAGTACTTAAGCTCATAAATACTGCAGCAACAGCTGGTCCTAAAACTATTCCAGAAGAATATAATACTCCAGCAGCAAGAGGAATAGCAATGATGTTATAACCAGTAGCCCAAATTAAGTTTTGTATCATTTTGCCGTAGGTAGCTTTCCCGAATAAAATTAGATTGGCAATATCTTGTGGATTACTATTAACCAGAATAATGTCAGCTGTTTCAGCAGCAATATCGGAGCCAGAACCAACTGCAACTCCTACATTTGCTTGAGCAAGAGCTGGTGCATCGTTTACACCATCGCCAGTCATTGCTACAAATTCTCCTTTATTTTGTAAGTCCTTAACAATTTCCACCTTTTGGTGGGGTAATACTTCGGCAAAATAACCATCTAGACCAAGTTTGTCGCTTACAGCTTTAGCAGTTTTTTCATTATCACCTGTTGCCATATACACTTTAATATTGTTCTTTTTAAATACTTTTATTGCTTCGGCTGATTCTGTTCTAATTTCATCGGCAAGGGCAATATATCCTACTAATTGTCCGTCAATTAACACAAACACAACAGTTTCTGCAGCATCGCTATAAGCATCTTCGGGAATGGTTATTTTTTCATCTCTTAAATATCCCGGACTTACAACTTTTACGTTTTTTCCTTCTACATTTGCTTCAACACCTTTGCCTGTAATGGCATTGAAATTAACAAGGTTTGGAATAGTAATATTATCTTCTTTTACTTTTTTAATAATGCCTACAGCAATTGGGTGCTCTGAACTTTGTTCTAAAGCACTTGAAAGTCTTAAAACTTCATTAACGCTATAGGCGTCGTCTACTGATTCAATACGTGTAACTCCAAAGTCTCCTTTTGTCAATGTTCCTGTTTTGTCAAACAATATAGCAGATATTTTACGTGATTCTTCAAATGCTGTTCTATTGCGAATTAATAAACCATTTTGTGCTGAAACAGCTGTAGAAATTGCAACTACTAATGGAATTGCCAAACCTAATGCGTGAGGACATGCAATAACCATTACAGTAACCATACGCTCTAAAGCGTACACAAATGGAAATCCTAATACCAGCCAAATAGTCAAAGTAACAAAACCAATAGTAAGTGCAATATATGTTAGCCATTTAGCAGCCTTATCAGATAAGTTCTGCATTTTAGATTTGGTTCTCTGTGCCTCATCAACCATTTTTATTACCTTATTAAGATAACTATCTTTGCCAGTGTGTACCACTTTAACTTTTAAGGTACTGTTACCGTTAATCGAGCCACCAATAACCTTATCATCTAATTCTTTTTTTACAGGTTTTGATTCACCAGTTAGCATAGATTCGTTTAAATAACTTGAGCCTTCAGTTATAACTCCATCTGCTGGCACTTTTTCTCCTGGTTTAATAAGAATAATATCGTTTTTTATAAGATCGTCCAGTTTAACATCTTCAATAGTATCTCCAATTACTTTATGTGCTTCTGATGGGAGCATACTAACCAGTAGTTGTAAAGCTTTTGATGCACCCAAAACGGATTTCATTTCCAGCCAATGACCCAAGAGCATAATAACAATAAGGGTACTTAATTCCCAAAAGAAATCTTCGCCTTTCAAACCAAATACGGTTGCGGTACTATAAAAATAAGCGACACTTATTGCCATTGAGATAAGGGTCATCATACCAGCTCCTTTGGTTTTCATTTCGCCATAAAAACCCTTTAAAAATGGCCATGCACCCCAAAAATACACAAAAGAAGAGAGTGCAAATAAATAATATGGATTTCCAGGAAGTAAGTAATCATACCCAAAGAATCCCTGTATCATAGGAGAAAAGAATAGGATTGGAATAGAAATAACTGTGGTTACCCAGAATCGTTTTCTAAAATCTTTGACCATCATTTTATGGTGGTCATGTCCTGCCATTCCCATTGGTGCATTTCCGTCTTCGTGTTTCATTTTTGAGTGATCCATCTTAGAATGGTTCATTTCTTCTTGATTGTGATGCTCGTGGTTTTCCATGTTTTTATGATTAAAGTGTTAGTGTATTTTTCTTAAATATTTTTATTGTGTTTTTATTCTATATTTTTATAAGTCATTGTAAAGTAACTTTCATCTTTTTCTGTGAATTTTTGGAATAATAATTGACCATTATCTGTTAATTTTTCGATGATTTTATAGTTTAAATTTTTAACCCGAATACCAAGAGCATACGCTTTTACATTAAGTTTTGATTGTATTACTTTGCCTTCTTTGTTGGAAAGTAAAGCTCTTTCATAAATCTTTATAATACTTTTTGAACCAAAAAAATTAAGTACTCCAGAATCGAAACTTATTTCTACCTCTATAGTCTTTAAATCTCTTAGATTATATAATTCTTTGAAGTTTACAGCTTTTGATTTAATCATGGTTTTTTTAGAATTAGGATTAAAAAAGGGTAGAATCATAACAACCAGACTAGATTCGTTTGGTTTACATTTATATTCTGCCTTATATTCGTCTAATAATTTGCCATTTGAATCATACGTTTTAGTTAGCATTTCAATTTCATAATAACCAGACAGTTCTTTTATTTTTCCTATTTGAAATGATTGTTTATTGATTAGCTCTCCTTTTTTATCAAAATTTTCTCGTGTTACAATTTTATTTGCCAATTGTTCAATGAGCATATCATTTTGAGCATTTAGTGAAAGACTAAACTGATTTAGTAAAAAAAGGAGTAATATGTTGTGAGATTTTTTCATTTAATATTTTTTAAAATATAATTTACACGTTCTTTTGGGCTTAACACTGGGATATAAACAACGGGAAAAGGTAGTGATTCATAAACATTGATAATTAATTGGTGAATTTTTTTTTGAGCTGCTTCATCTTCAGTTCTTGCATAATCTGTAACAAGTGGTAGTCTATCAAGAATAAATATTTTTTTATAGGAAACGTTGTGCATTGCTTCAATTAATGTAATGTCATAATCTAGCTCTAAAAACTGGTAATATGCCATAGCATCAGGGATTGCCCTATCTAGGAATACTATGTCTTGGGGTTTTATTGCTGCTTCTTGTTCTATTTGCATGTTTAATACACCCAATTGAAATTTTCTTTTATTTGCACGTATTTCTTCTATTGTTTTTCCTTCTGACCGCATAGTGTCTATATAATGGCGTGCATGCTCAATGGTGGTTTTATACCCTTGTTTTTGAAGCAAATTTATAACTGTAGTTTTACCTGTGCTTGGTCCTCCTGTAATTACATACCAATTAGTTTTTATTGAATTAATTTGCGTCATCTTTTAATTTAATATTACATTACTGCATAATTGATATGCATCTTCTAAAATGTTTTTTCTTCTATTTTCGGAAATATTAATTTCATTTAAAACCTCAGGAGTTGCACACAAATGTTTACATAACACTATGTTTTTTTCTATAAGTTTTTGTTTTTCAGATTTCTTGAGTGTATTTAAACAGGTAATTGGGTATAACCCTGAAATACCTATAAGTTCTCTTAGACTTCCTTTTTCAGGAAAATCCCAACTTAAAAGTTTTAAACCAATACAATTGCCATATTGAATAGCATCTTTGGTAAAACGAGTATTGGTAACTACCCAGCCTTGGTGAAACTTGTGTTCATGTCCGCTTTTTTTTACCCATTGCTTTTCAACGTCTAGAAATCTAGATTGAATATAAAGCGGAACTTTTACATTACATTTTATATTAACCGAATTGTGAAATTTACATTCAATCATAAAGTGTTTGTTATCTTTTTCAGCCACTACATCTACTTCGTGTTGCACACAATTTCCTTGTACAATCACTCCAACTTTTACACGATAACCTTGATGCTTTAATAGTTCTCCAACAAATTTTTCAAAAGGATAACCTGTAGGCCCCAATTCCATAATTGCTCTTTTTAGCTTATATCTTGACGCCACTGCTCGCGAATGCTTATATAATTCCTTAAAAGCCGTCCTGTAAATTTCTTTTGTAGTAATATTTTCGTGTAATGAGGCTTCTATGTCATCCGTGATTTTGTGTGTAATTACTTTAGAAGCACCTGCATTAATAAGGGACGCTATAAGTTTGTCTCTTTCAAAAAGAACTTTTTCTCCGCTAGCCTTTATGATTTTTATAGTATTCATGTTTATTATTTCAAGTAATTATAAGAAGGATAATTAGTCACTTAATATAGCATATTGCTAATTGTCTTTTTTAAGTTATGTCATTCCATCCATTTTTTCATCATCCATTCCCATCTGCATTTTCCCATCATTGCCTGTATGAGATTTCATAAAAAGAAATTGACCTAAAAAAATAAGAATAATTCCTATTAAAGCAACAACGAGAACAAAAGGATCGCTCAAATATTTTAAATATATAAAGGCAAATAAAACGATAAGATCCATAATAATTGCAATTATTGGAATGATTGAATTAAAGTTCATATTCACATCTTTTTTCAAATATCTTATAAGTCCCCAATGAATAGCAATGTCCATTATTAGATAGAAAATAGCTCCAATGGAAGCAATTCGGGTAAGGTCGAATAGAATGGTTAAAAGTATGGCGAGAGAAACGGTAAAAATAAGAGCAGGGTTTTTAGGCCTTCTCATTTTATTCATATCAGGCACTTGCTTCATGTTGCCTAGCATACCTAACATTCTGGAAGCTGAATATACACTCGCTATTACTCCTGAAACTGTTGCGATAATTGCGAGGAAAATTGTTAATATGGAACCCCATTCACCAAAGACAGGTTCTGCTGCAGCAGCTAAAGCATAGTCTTTTGCTTCAATAATTTTAGAAATACTTAATCCTCCAGAAACTGATAGTGCTAAAATAACATATATTAGCGTGCATATTATAATTGAAATAATAATAGATCGACCAACATTTTTATGTGGATTTATAATATCTCCTCCTTGATTTGTAATTGTTGTAAAGCCTTTATAAGCAAGAATAGATAACGCCAATGCAGCCACAAATCCAAATCCCTCTGGTAGGTTTGCATTGACTTCAGAAACATAAGTGCCAGTAATAGTTGGTAAACCAGAAATTACAAGTCCAGCAATTGCTAAAACTGCAATTCCTATAACTTTTATTATTGCGGTAAAAGTTGCTGTTACCTCTATCACTTTGTTACCTGATATATTGACTATATATGCTATTGCAATAAGTATTACACCAAGAATTGAAGCGTAACCAGCGTATTCTTTAGGAAATAGTCTAAGTGTATAAGCACCAAAAGTACCTGCTACTAAACTTTCAGAAACTACCATAGACACGTACATTAACAATGAAAAGGTTCCTGTTGCCGTACTAGGTCCGTATGATTTTGTAAAGAATTTTGCTACTCCTCCTGATGAAGGATATGCATTGGAAAATTTAACATAGGAATACGAACTAAAGCCTACTACTATTGCCCCAGCTATAAATGCTATAGGAAACAAGTCGCCTACCAATTCGGCAATTTGACCCATAAGCACAAAAATACCAGCACCAATCATTACTCCAGTGCCTAATGAAATAGACCCAATTAATGATAATTTTTGCTTTTCTTGTTTTTGCATTTTCATTTTTCTAATTGTTTCTAAAATATTTTGAAATGATGAATACTATTACAACAAATGCCGACATCATTTCAAACACAGTAATTAGTTTTGCAACAGGAACTATAGGAGTAATATCGCCATACCCAACAGTTGTAAAAGTGACAATACTGAAATATAAAAAGTTTGAAAATCGTGAAATTAATGGTTGATTATTTTGAAAGCCTGAAAATGCATCTGTATAAATCTCAGAAACACATAAATAATCTATTGCAAATGAAATAACTATAATAGCAATTATAGCACCAAGTAAAAGTAACATGTGATTGAATGAATGGTTGTTTTCAATAAGTGTATCTAATTTTTTAAATGTATGTGAAACTAAAAGATATATTTTTGTTATTGAAAATAATACTAATGCAACTGCCCATAAATTTGGATATTCCAAATGCCCCCAAATATTCATTATTAAAAAGAATAGTGTTAGCAAAACCACCAGAAATATAAATTCTTTAGTAAGGCTTATTACTAATTTAATTTTAGGAAGGATATTGGTCGTCATATTCTTTTGTTAAATAGATTTTATTAATCGTTTAATCCGTAATAGATATTATTTTTAATACTACTGGTTGTTGTAAATTTAACCATTTCATTTTCCCTAATAATTTTTGAATAGAGATATAAATATAATTAGCAATTTATTTCAACGTCTTCATAGCTATGCTTTCCATGTTTACACCATACACAAGAACAATTTTCATGCATACAATTTTTATCTTTTAATCGAGAACGAAACCAAAATTTAGCAATAGGTAATAGTATCCATTTTTTTTAAACCACTCATATTATATCTTTTTTGTAAATCAGGTATAATATCTTTTTTCTTGGCAAGTTCATTAAGTATAACTGTATACCCTTTGTTTCCCAAGCGAGCAAACATCCAACGATTAATCAATGAAGCCTCCATTTTAGGTTTAATGTAGGTTTTACACAAATTTTCATAAGATGTATCTTCTATAATACTGCGTGCTGCCAAATAGCCAGATTGCATGGCATAACGCATACCAAAGCCCCATAATGCATCTTGAAATCCTGCGTTTTCACCAACATAATAAATACGGTTATCTTTTGTGAGTGTTTTACTAAAGAAAAAGTTAATATATCCACCAAATTCTTTAGGGTTGATAATGTCAATATCTACTACTTCATGAAGACGCTTTAAAGCGCGTTCAAAGCATTCTTGTGTTTTAGAAAAAGATTTAAAAAAACAAGTTGCAAAGGTAGCTTTACCATTGTTTACTAAAAGATATGCATATGCTTGTGGAGCAATATCATTATCCAAAAACCCGACATAGTAATTTTTATGGGTAGTATTAAAAACAATACCTTTGGCTATAGCATCCGCAGCTTTGGGACCTGTTCCTATAATTACCTTTCCTTCTGGAGTTTTTGTTAGGCGAGAATTCCATTTAATATCGACTCCAGCATCTATTGCTTGTCTTTTTAAGCCTTGATCTAGAGACCACTTATTTGTGCCTCGTTCAACGAGATAAAAAAGTGGACGTGAAGTATTTACTTTATATTTCTTAGCGAATGAGTCAATATAGATGCCATTAGTATAAGGTTTTAACCGAAAATTTATATCAACGCCAATAGATTCTAAAAATTGTTGAGCATCTTCTTTTGACGACCAATTATCAATACCTTGAAAATCACCATTAAATCGCATCCCTACATCTTCTTTCATTTCATGAACAATAACTTCATATCCATTTTTTGAAAGGTTAATAGCTGCTACCAATCCAGCTGGACCAGCTCCAATAATATGTACTGTTTTAGAATTCATTTAAAGTAATATTTTTTACTTTATTGTTTTTAATTGTTGTATTGGGAAATTGATTAATGGCTTTCCAAATTATATTAGGATCTTTTAAAAAAAGTTGATGGTCTCCATTTTTAACTGTTATAAATTCTGCATTTGTAAACGTTTCGGCAAATCTTTTGGCATTTTGGAAAGGAGCAGAAGTATCTTGATCACCATGAATAAAGATAATTTTTTTATCTTTAATTTCTGTGGCAATGGTGTACAAATCAGTTTGTATTACAATTTCTTTTAATGAATTAGCAAAGCTTTGCCAATTGTGCTTTTCTGCATCTTTAAAAACGTCGTCAGTTAAATTATCTGGTTTAAAAATTTTATTCATAAAAATGGGATGAAGCATACAGGTAAGAGTAGCATATTTGCTTGATGCAATACGATCAAAAACAGCATGACCAGACATAATTTCTTTAAATTCTTCTTGATCTTTATAAACTGGAAGACCAGAGATAACAGCTCCATCAAACCAATCTTTATGTTTAGCAAGTAATGCTAAAGCTATTGTTGCTCCCATAGAGTGGCCTACAATTATTGTTTGCCCATCATTAAAGTTTTCTTTTATAATTACTTTTTCTAATGCTTTTAACTGCGTATCGAGACTGTAATCGCTATTGGGTTTGGGAGAGTCGCCAAAGCCTAATAAATCTATTAATAGTAATTTATGTGTTTGGTTAATGGCTTTTAAATTTCTTTTCCAGTAGTTTTTAGATCCTGTTAAACCATGGATGAAAATTATTTTTTTTTCTCCTAACCCTAATATTTCATAGTTAAGAGGCATTGTTTCCGGATTATACTTTGGAGCGTCAATTACTTTAAAATATTCATAAGCCGCAATTGCACTAATAGGAAGAATAAAAACTATAAGAATAATAAATAGAACATTTTTAGCAAACTTTAAAAGAGACCATTTTTTTATTTTGTTTGCTTTATTCATTTCAGACTCTATTTAGTTTTTAGAATTAGGCTTAAAATTTCTTATAATCAGTCTATTACTTTTTTCGTAACTAAAATAACTTATTGTCCAATTAAGACCAACCAACAATTTATTTCTAAAACCACTTATTGACATTAAATGCACAAAAGACCATAACAACCAAGCAGCATAACCTGTAAATTTTAATTTGCCCAAATCGGCTACAGCACGACGCTTTCCAACAGTTGCAAGAGAACCTTTATCTTTATATTTAAAAGGTTTTAAAGGTTTGTCATTAATAATATTAATCAATGTTTTTGAAAGAAATTTTCCTTGTTGTATAGCAGGTTGTGCTACTTGTGGATGACCTTTGGGTGTCTCTTTAGTTATAACCGCAGCAATATCTCCCATTGCAAATACATCTTTTAACCCTTCTACTTGTAAATGTTGATTTGTTTTTAATCGATTTCCATTTACTAAATACTTTTCATCTATTCCTTTAGGTAACTGTCCTTTTACACCTGCTGTCCAAATTAAATTTTTGGCATGAATTTTCTTTCCGTTCTTTGTTGTTACTACTTTACCATCATAATCGGTGACTATTTCATTAAACAATACTTTTACATTGAGTGCTTTTAAATATTTTAGTGTTTGGGTAGAGGCTTTATTAGACATTGCTGCTATTAATTTATTAGAGCCTTCCACTAGATAAATTTTCATTATAGATGATGGGTATTCAGGGTAATCTTTAGGAAGTATATACTTGCAAAACTCTGCTAACGCTCCAGCCATTTCTACACCTGCTGGACCACCGCCAACAATTACAAAATTAGTAAGTGCATCACGTTCATCATCATTACAGGTTATAGTTGCTTGTTCTAAATTTTGAAGCATCATATGACGAATGTTTAATGAATCTCGAATATTTTTCATTCCTAAACTGTTTTCTTCTACGTTTTTCATACCGAAGAAATTAGTTGTAGTTCCTGTAGCTAAAACCAAATAATCGTAAGTTAATAATCCTTTGTTGGTATAGACGGTTTTAGTTTTAGTATTAATTTCTTCAACTTCAGCCAATCTAAAGACAACATTTTTATAGTTTGATATTTGTTTTCTAAAAGGAAATGCTATGCTATCTGGCTCTAATCCACTTGTGGCTACTTGATAGAGTAGTGGTTGAAATTGATGAAAATTATTTTTATCAATAAGTACTACTTGTACTTTTTGTTTTTTTAATCCTTTTGCTAAAGCTAAACCAGCAAAACCACCACCAATAATAACAACGCGTGGAAACTTAATTTCAGGTAAGCAGATTGATGCATCTGTTTCGCAAGATGTATCTGCGCAATTATGTATTGATGTTTTATTACTAACCATTTTAAAAAGATTTTGCTGGGTTGACTTGTTTGTGCCTGCTCAAGAAAAAGGAAAATAGTAACAACTTTTACATTTTAGTATTAGTTGACATAGTAACTACTTCCTTTTTCTTAGTTGCAGGACTTAATATTTTTATTTAATGCTTATGCTCATCATGTTTGTCGTCTTTTTTCTTTTTCATGTCCATCTTTTTCTCTACCATTTTCATACCGCATTTAGGGCATTCACCTGGTTTGTCACTTTTTACTTCAGGATGCATTGAGCAGGTATACGTTTTAGCCATCATTTTATCATGCTTCATTTCCATTTTTTTAAGTTCCATACCACATTTAGGACATTCACCTGCTTTGTCACTTTTTACTTCAGGATGCATAGAGCACGTGTACATGGCTTTATCTTTTGCCATATCCATATGATCATGTTTCATGTCGTCATGCTTTTTCTCTTGAGCTTGCATTGTAGAAACTGTAAATAATCCTAATGCAATTGTTGTGATTAAAATTTTTGTCTTCATAGTTTTACTTTTTTTAATTGAATTTGTTATCATTTTTAAATTTATTTAAAGGTTAATAATATATTGTTTTAATAATTAATGAGATTTTAATAGTTTTCTCCAAAATACATGTTCGTATAGTCCAGACCAATACATTCCAAAAGTGAAAGCAAAGATTAACTCTTCAATAGGAATACCTAATATGAGTATATGAGTTAAGTTATCTAAATTCCAGTATAATTGTACATAATCTGGATAAAAAGGTAAAATACTTCCAAAATAGATAAAATATAATAGCGTAAAAAGTAACCCACCTACCCATATTTTCCCTTTAAGATCTGGGCGACAATAAAGTGTTGCGAGTCCACCTAAAAACATAGCTATTGTACCACAATAAATATGATTAAGTTTTGTAGCAAAAGCTAAGATTATAAATACAATAACTGGTACAAACAATATATAAATATGAAATTTGTGTTGTTTGTGATGTCGTTCTTCATGAGGTATCTCGGCTAGATTGCTTTTATAAATAAGTCTGTATAATACTGTGCCCAGACCTCCAATTGCAAACGAAAAAATAAAACTTTCGATATCAAACCCTGTATTCTCAGCTAAATTAAATAAGGAAGGAGGGAACCAATAGTCTGGTACAAATAATGGTTCTGTAATTCCAAAAGGCATTGTTATAAGGCTCATTTTGAGCATTTCCTTTCTAAAGTCTTTTTTATAAAAAAAGACTATTGCCCATAAGGCAAGAATTAATAGAGACCATATAAACCAAACGTACTGCATTTTAACTAATTTTTCTATTCTCTAAATATTTTACTGCTTCTTTTACCGAAAGAGGATGCGTAGCATTTCCTGTTCTTACATAAAAAGTGGTATTCTTACCATCGGTTACATAAGCTGGGATTTGAGAGGATTCAACATCTATTAAACACACATCTTTTTCATTAAATTGATAAAATGTTACATGGTTTTTATAGCAAAATTCTTGTCCTAAAAAATTTGAAATTATTTTAAAAACATTTCTTTCATAACCATCTTTGTTAGGATGTTTAAGTGTTTTGTAATCGTTTTCTAGACCAAGAAATTTCCCATCATCATCTACACCTATAATTAATTTACCTCCTTTTGCATTCATAAAGCCAGCTATAGTTTTTGCTATAACAAGTTCTAGATCCCTATTAGGCATTTTTTTGAAGTAATCGTATTTCATTGACGATTTAAATTCTACCCAATCATTTTCACCCAATTCAATTAGCTTTTGTACATCACGTTTAATAATGTGCTCTTGTTTTTTAATTAGTTTCTTTTTCTTATTAAAATTAATCCAAATCAGCCCTGAAAGTAATCCTAAAAAGCCGCCTAACGCTGTAAGAGATGCGCTCATTTTAATCATATTGAGTGAGAATGATTCTAAAACCTGATCTTTCAAAACTTTTAAAAATAATGAGAATGAATAATCAGTATTTGTATATTCAAACCAATACAAAACTGCAGTAAACGGATGCACTAGAAAATAAAACACACTTATTCCAATTACTATATGAACCAAAATTATTTTACTGTTTTTCTTCATTATATTGGAATATTTTTTCAAACGGTTATATTATCTTATGTAATTATGCTCTAAATTTAAGAGTTGGTTTCTATCACCAAACTGCTTGTTAAATATTTTATTAAATGAGTAAACAAGTGCAAATTGTACACGATGTTCGTTTTTTCCAAATAGCGTTTTTGTGTAGCCATTATTACTAGTAAATCTGTATTGAAAGCCTATATCAAAGTTTTCCCCAAGTCTATAGAAACTATTTGCAATCATTATAAATTGGTCTGAATCAGTATTTAAATTTGATAGACTTTTATATCCTCCTCCAAGCGTAAACTGGTAATTTGGTCGCTTTTGTTTTCGTTTCATATATCTAAAAGTTCCAAAAACCGATGTAGATTGGGTTCTGGTATAATCAAAATAATCGGTTAATGCCGTAATCTCATCCCAACCAAAGTTTTGTATGGCTTGAAATTTAAAATCTATAAAATTTATTGGGTCTGGTTTTAAATTTAATGTGGTTGAAAAAATTAAATTCTTTACTGAGGATTTAAAATCGTTTGAATAACCAGGTCTATCAGTAAAATAGTTGTTATAGCTCACTCCAATTTCTTGCAAAATATTCCTATCCCATTTTTGAACGAATGGCACTCTATACATAAGTGAGATACCCATAGAATTCAACTTAAAATTATCTGGACTTAAACTATCATAAAAATTTTCACCATGTAATGAAACAAAAAACCGTTGATTAAAAATACGTGCATACTCCAGTACATTGGCATATTGATCTCTTTCTGTATTTACACCATCTGAAAACGGATTTAAAGCATATACAAACCTAATAGCATCATCATCACGAAGTGTTGGAAACTCATTTAAAATTGTTTGTGTGAGTGTACGACCTACTTTTACTATATTTTTTTCATCTTCAATTCTCATAAAGATATTATTGTAAAATACTTGGCCTAAGTCTGAATTGGCATCAGGAAATTGAATTCCTAACACAAATTGTGCTCTCCAGTTATTATATAATTTTAAGTTGAATATAGTAATTGTGTATCTGAAAAATCAGATACAGCACTAGATTCATCAGAATTAATATTTAAATTTCCTGAAAACACACCTCTAGCACCTACTTCAAACTCGGGAGTTATTTGCGCGTTTACTACTCCAATAAAGGATAGTAAGATAATAAAAACTATATTTTTCATTTTTAGTGTTTTAATTTTTTAGAATTATTAATATAATTTTGGGTTAATAAAGAAACATTTTATTCGCTTTTTATTGAATTTGGGTTTAACCTTGTTCTTTTATAAACTTATTAGCTAAGTCTTTAGTCCCAAAATAATAGACTACACCATCTTTTTTATTTTGTACAATTATTGCGCTTGCTTTGTCAACTTTGTCACCAGTGATTGGGTCTTTAGCGTATCTTACATCTCCAATATTATTTTGAATTTTAGCAACACAATTTTCACAACAGCCATAGTATGTTATTCCATTTACCTCAACTGGCAATTGTTTTACAACCATATACCGATCGTTTACCATACATACTTTTTCGTTGGAAACTATCTCATATTTATAGTTAACAACATTTTCTTGTGTTGGCTTAGGAACTTGTACTACATCCTCTGTGTTTTGTTGACTAATAATTGCGTCTTTTTTAGTACTTGAATTGCATGATAATAAAAGAAACGGAATAGCCATTACTGCTAGTATTACTCTGTAGTTCTGTTTGACAATTAGTTTTGAATTTTTCATTGTTTTATTTTTAAATTAGTTTTTATTTTTATTTAGGTATACTAACCTATTCGTCAAGTGCAATTTTTGGCAGTTTATCTTCACCAAATAACATTTTGTTCATTTTCATTTTTTCATCACCCATTTTCATTTTATCCATTTTCATCCCGCCCATTCCTGTATTAGGGTTAAGCATCGGGTTGCCAGAGTGTTTAGTAATAATGAGTTCGTCTGCTGGTAAATCTTCATAGACAAGCGCTAATAAATTACCACCTGGATACAGCCCATTATTGGTTACTTTTCTTGTGTCATGGTCATGAAACGTCCAGATGCCTCTATTTTTGCCTTCTATAATAATGTCGTATGTTTTACCAGCATTTAAAGGGACTGTATTTCTTTTCCATGGGTGTTCTAAAGGCACACCGTCATCTGCTACCATCCAAAAATCATGGCCATGTAAATGGAGGTTATGAGTTTCGGCTCCTGCATTTATTAAACGAACACGAATATTTTCATTTTCTTTAATAAATAAATAAGGTGTTGATGGGTATGACTTACCATTTACGGTGAACCAGTTAGCTTGCGGTAAATCGGCATTAGATCTTCTACTATTTGAATAAGGCGGAATATAACCGTTTGACATACTATCTAAAAGCTGTTCCTTATTATCAAAAACAGACCATTCTTCAGGAGTAAAACGCCCTTCTTTCATTAGGAAACTTTGCTGTTTCATACGCTCGAGCATCCCATTCATTTCACCACGTACATAGTTTGTGTCATGGGCAGAATAGACTAAGGTATATTCTCTTTCATAGGGAAATCTTTTTTTAATTGGATCATTAGGGTTTTCAACAATTAGACTACCAAACATTCCTGCTTGCATATGCATAAGTGTTCCCCAATGGCAATGATAAAAATGTGTACCTTCAGGTTTAGCAACAAACTCATAGATAAATTCATTTTTTGGCATTACGGGTAATTGCGTAACAAAAGGTACGCCATCCATACGCCAAGGCACATGCATACCATGCCAGTGTATAGTGTGATTTAAATCGGTTTTGTTTATAAATTTCACTCTTACCTTATCGCCAGCATTAACTCTAATTTCTGGTCCAGGAACAGAATCATTAAAAGCTAGCGTATGATATTTAAATCCAGGTGCTGGTTCGTGTATATGAATATCAATGTACAACTCAAACTCTTTCCATTCACCATCCATTTTATGGGGTAATGGTTTTACAAGTCGTTGCAAATTTTCTTCTTTGGCAGTATTTGCCAATAAATTACCAGGAAAAAATAACATCCCTGCTGTTGAAATTGCTCCTGTTGCCATAAAATCTCTTCTGTCCATAATTTTTAGTGTTTATTAATAGTAAAATTTTATTTGCTTTTAATTTGAGCATTATAAAATGCTGCAATACTAGCACCTACAAGCCAGCCAATGATAAATGTTTGGACAACTCCAAAAAATGCTTCTAGTAAGGAAACATCCATTCTAATAATATTTGTTGTATCTAAGCCATGAAGTAGGCTATTAAAGAACTTTATAGTCCCTTCTTGCCCAGCGGTTATCATTACAATCATGCAGCCTAAGTATATTAAGGCACCTGTGAAACCTAAGGCAAAACCAAGTTTTTTTACATTTAATCGATCCATAATATTTTGTTTAAGATTATTATTTATCTGAGTTTAATATTTTTTTAGCTTCTTCGAATTCTTCTTTTGAGATTTCGCCTTTGGCAAATCTTTTTTTAAGAATGTCTAATGGGTCTTCTTTTTTTTGTTTTCGGTATGGTAAATCAAATGGCATAAAGAAAAGCCAAGCTATAAACACCAACCAAATAATCCACCAAATAATGTGCATACCTCCAAAATGTCCGTCATAAAAATGCATAATGTTTAATTTTAAGGTTATTAATATTTCTTTTTAAATTTTAGACTCTTTAATGATTATGATCGTTTTTATCTTTTGTTTGATTAGAATCTTCATTGTTATGTTTATCATGATGATGCATAGGCATAAATAAATGAATTGCAAACATTAAAATGATAAATATAAAGAGCGAACTACCTCCATTTATTCCTAAAGTAGGCGCTAAGAAAATAAATAGTAAAGGAATTCCACAACCAAGAATCATCCATAAAGTGTGACTTTTCATAATATTTAAATTTTAATGATGTGATTTGTGCTCTTCATTAGTCATTTTTCCACTTTTAGCATTATCGCCATTCATCATATTCATGTTCATTCCTTTTTCTCCCATCATTTTCATACAAGATTGCATACACTCGTCACTCATCATACCTTTTTTGTTCATCATATTCATCATGTTACCCATCATGTTTTTCATCATTTCTGGGTTATTGTTCATCATTTGCATCATATTGCCTTTATCCATCATCATACTTTTCATGCTTTTGTTATTCATCATCATCATTTTAGAGGATTCATTGTTCATCATTACATTCATAAAACCACTCATCATATCTTTATTAGACGCAATTTTATTAAAC
>JAADHG010000255.1 GCA_013151975.1 Chlorobiota bacterium
TAGCACTATTAACAAACTATGCATCCTGCTCAGGAGTTCCAGACTATCTACTGAATGATGATATTACCACCATTCACGCTATGACTCATTTTCCCAACTTTTCAGGTTACTTCCACACCTTATTTTGACCTGTATCCTGGTGCGCTTTCTTGTTTTTTCGCTGCTAACGCCTTGCTCAGCGGCATTTTATCCGCTGTTTGAATTGTGGAAAAATGGAGCGTAGCGTAATGCACAATACAAACAGCGGATAAAATGTCCGTTGGAGCTATTTGTTAGCAGTTCTTTCTTCCAATCGCTCAACAAGCCAAAGTTTAATAATAGATTGACGAGTTACACCAATGCGACTTGCTTCTCTATCCAAAGAATCAATTACCCAGGATGGAAAGTCTACATTGATTCGTTTTTGCTTTTGATTGGGGCGTTTGGCGCTAGATAGATCAAGATCATCAATAATATCTTGTTTGTTATCGTCAAATTTTTTATCAAAGTTTTTAGCCTTCATAAAGTTCCACCTCTTTTTTACGGGAGCGCCTAACTGAAATGATTCTGATGGTGTTGCCACGATAAGTTATTACAGCTGTCCAGTGCTTAGTATCAATGATGCCAATTACTAAAAAATGTGGCTCATCTTCTGATTTCACCCGTAGCTCTATAAGCTCAGAGTCAATCCATAGATCTTGTGCCTCCACAAAATCTATACCGTGCTTTTTTAGATTTGAAGTGCTTTTATTGTCGTCATATTCAAAATCCTGCATGAGTAAAATATATACCTAAATTACTCGCAAAGCAAGTTTTTGATTATTGACT
The DNA here is from genome assembly GCA_013151975.1 of Chlorobiota bacterium. GTDB lineage: Bacteria > Bacteroidota > Bacteroidia > Flavobacteriales > Flavobacteriaceae > JAADHG01. The sequence goes on from JAADHG010000255.1 coordinate 808, forward strand.
GCTAACGCCGAATTAAACGGCAATTACACGCGAGTAAAACGAGCGGGTAATTGTCCGAACCATGCCTTGCATGGCGGTTTTAAATGGCTTGTTAGCATTTTTATTTTAGAACTTCTTTGCAGCTTTCTTTTAGTTCTTCTTTTGATAATACAGCCAATTTACTAACCTGCTCCCAGTTGGTTCTGCGACCATTCTCACCAGTAGTTACGCCAGTTAATTTCGAAACATCATTACTATATTCGAAGCCTTCTTCAGCAAGCATAGATGCTATATTTTGCACTTTCATTTTTATAGAATCCTCTGAACGATTATGTAGCCTAGTTATTTTTTTTTCGTTAAAACGACCACGCCCGAACCTTGCAATATAAGTGCATAATATAATTTCTTCATTAGTATATAGCTTTCTAACCATAATTGTTTTCCATTTTAATGCTAACGCTTTGCTCACCGGCAATTTAAAGGGGCACGTTTTTGCTGCTTTTTTAGCAAAACAAGTGCCGCTTTGAATTGTCCGAGTGCAGCTATTTGTTAGCTCTATTTTTCAGTATGCAAATAACTCTTGCAGTGAATCACATAATTCTATTTGAGTTTTTTCATTAATAGTACCTAGCTTTTTTACAAGCCTACTTTTATCAACGGCTCTTATTTGGTCTAAAAGTATTAGTCCATTTTTATTTTTGAATTCACATTTAATTCTACATGGAAAATCAAAACCTTTTGTCGTCATTGGCGCAACAAGAACCGTTGATAATGCTGCCATTTCATCTGGTGAAATGATAATACACGGTCTTGTTTTATTTATTTCTTTTCCTTTCGTAGGATTTAAACTAACAAGCCAAACTTGAAATCGAGTAATTGATGACATTACCATTCCAAACTTTCATTTGATGTTAACTCAGCATCCAGCCATTCATTATCAGTTATTTCTGCACCTTCATTTGATAGTATTGCTTTAATTGACTCTTCCCAGCCTTCTCTAGGTTTTTTACTTGGCGTAACAAAAATGCCTTGATTTACTACCTGTATATCAAGCTCTTTACCTTCAAGATGAGCCTGCTGTATAAGCGGCTTAGGTATTCTAATGCCCTGAGAATTACCAATTTTAATTAAATGTGCCATATTGCTGCCCCATAGAATAACTGCATTCCTAGGTAATTATAATGTAATTACCTAGAGATGCAAGAATATTTATGCTGGAGCATTTTTGAGCTAACGCCTAGTTCACCAGACCGAAAAGTTTCGTGCATTTTGTGGCATTATAGCGAAGCGCCACAAAAGGTACGTAACTTTTTGGGTCTGCGTGCAACGCCTTGTTATACCTAGATAACTTCTTCAAATGAAAGAAAATCTTCGATTGATTGGAACTCAAGTTGCCTAGGCGAATTTTTTACTATTAGATAATCAGTAATAGTTTTAAAGATACCATCATGATCTTTTAAGTCACTGTCAGTATACACAAGTACTGTAATTCCTAATTTACGAAAATATGATTTTAGTTTTTTCATTTCTTTTTCAAAATTAGCTAGAGCTTCGGCATTTATGTCTTTTTGCATTTTAGACTTCGTACCAGTTAAAGCACCATGTGTCGACCATGGTGATAATTCAAAACCAACTTTATTCATATTGAATGGATTAATTACAGTAAAGTCTAAACGGTATTCATGTTTTTTCTCTATACCGCCATATCTTAGTTCAGGAATTAGTAACGGAATGTCCTCTGGTTTATCTGCGGATCTCACAAATTCACAATAACGATTCGCTATTTCCTTTTCATGTACAGACCCTGAATTTCTTACTAATGTATTTTTAAAAAAAGTTAAGTATTGCTCTAAATCTACAAAATCGATTTTTTCATTTTCACCTGGTATTACTAGCCCTGTTTTCAATATATGACCAATACTCCAGTATTTTGGACTAAAGCGCCTTATTTCGCTCTTATCATTTTCCCACTGCCCGTTTTTAAATCTCGGCGTTACAAGAATTCCATATGAGGCATTTTCTTGACCAATCCATATACATGCCTCTTCAACAGTAGGTCTAACTTTAGTTAACGCATCATAATTTCTTAAAAATGTTCTCTCAAGGAATATATTAAGCCATTCTTGAACTACGTCGTTATCACGATAGTTTGCAAACGCATCAAAATATGGGTTACCCGCCCTAGCATACATTCCTAAGCCTTCAAGGGTTCTTAAAAAACCTTGGAAGTATAATGATCTAAATTGTTCAGGTGTGTCTATTACTTCATTTTTAATATCAATATATTCAGCATACTTACCACCATATGTACCATTTAATGATTGATCATTTGTATAGCCAGTTAATCTAAGGACAGTTGGCTGTAATTCTTTTATCTTAGTAGTGAGAGTAGCTGCTTCTTTATTTCTTCTTGTTTTTTCTGGATCTCTCTTAGCCATTTACTGGTTCCATTTTTTTGGGCATAACGCTAAGTTAACCTGTGTGTTTTACAGCGTGTTTTTTTGTGGAATACTGAGCGCAGCGAACCACAAAAAGGCGCGGTGTAAAATGCATCAGGTTGAACTTCTTGTTGGGCTTTTTATGATGCCCATTTCATTTTCAATTTACGATGATTTATTGCACAATCACGTAAATATAGGTTAATGA
>JAADHG010000137.1 GCA_013151975.1 Chlorobiota bacterium
GTTATACCATGTTTAGTAGCTACGTTTTCTGCTGTACATCCCATAGGAACTGCAGCAGTATCATTCAATGCTTCCCAAAGCATATCTTTAAAATCAATTCTTCCTAAACCATAGCCCATTCTGTTTCCAAAACTTACTGTTGGAGAAAGTGTCATATTTTCTGTTCCTCCACATAATGCAGTGCTTGCTTTTCCCATAGAAATTTGCTCAGCACCAGAAATAATGGTTTCAAAACCAGAACCACAAATACGTTGTAGCATTACTGCTGGAACTCCTTCTGGAATACCTGAAAACAAACCAATGTGTCTTGGTAAAAAGTAAGAATCCGCAGAACTTTGTCCGATATTAGCATACATCAACTGGTCAATATCTTCGCCAGTAATTCCTGATTTTTCGATAGCTGCTTTAGTCGCATAAATTCCTAAATCTGTTGGAGAAACTTGTCCTAATGTTCCACACAATTTACCAAATGGAGTTCTTGCTCCGTTAACGAGATAAATATCATCGTATGTTATCCCAAATCCTTTTTTCTTATCGTGAAATCCTTTCATCTGTATACTTTAAGCTATTACACTTTCTGATTGTACTTTATCAAATTTTGCTGTAAAATGTCTAAGAAATTCAGGCTCTTCAACAATTTTAATTCCTACGGTTTGGTCTTTTGTTTTTAATATTTCCTCAAAAGTTTCTATTACATATTCAATGTGACTTTGAGTGTAAACTCTTCGAGGAATTGCCAAACGAACCAATTCCATTGGCGCTGGAATTAACTCTCCATTTTTATCATATTTACCAAACATTACAGACCCTATTTCTACCGTTCTAATTCCTGCTTTTAAATATAACTCACAAACCAAAGCTTGTCCAGGATATTGATTTACAGGAATATGAGAATATAATTTCTTAGCATCAATATACACAGCGTGTCCTCCAATTGGCATCATTACTGGCACTCCCATTTCATGCAGTTTATTTCCTAAATACGCTGTACTTTTTATCCTGTATTCCAAATACGATGGATCAAAAACTTCTTTTAAACCAATTGCTAAAGCTTCCATATCTCTACCTGAAAGACCTCCATAAGTAGCAAACCCTTCTGTAATGATGAGTAAATTGGTACATGCATCAGCTATTTTTTTATCTCGTAAAGAAAGAAAACCTCCCATGTTGACCAAAGCATCCTTCTTTGCGCTCATAGCTGACCCATCAGTATAAGAAAACATTTCCTGAGCGATCTCTTCATAGGTTTTATTTTCAAAACCTTCTTCTCTATCTTTTATGAAATATGCATTTTCTGCAACTCGACAGCAGTCTAAAAGAAATAACACATTGTGTTTTTTACAAATCGCACTTACATCTCTCGTATTTTTCATACTAACAGGTTGTCCCCCTCCGCTGTTATTTGTAACAGTTAATATTACAGCTCCAATATTTTCAGCCCCTTTTTCTTTGATTAATTTATCTAATCGCTCTACATCTATATTTCCTTTAAAAGGATGAATTAAAGCCGGGTCGTTTGATTCCGGAATAGCTATGTCTAAAGCTTCAGCTCCTGAAAACTCGATATTTGCTCTTGTTGTATCAAAATGGGTGTTACTAATAAAAGTTTTTCCGTTTCCTCCTAGATAGCCATAAATAATTCGCTCTGCTGCTCGCCCTTGATGTGTAGGTAAAATATATTTGTGCCCTGTTAAGTTTTTAACTGCTGCTTCCATTTTTAACCAAGATCGGGAACCAGCATAAGATTCATCTCCTATCATTACTCCTCCCCATTGTTCTGCACTCATTGCCGAAGTGCCACTATCCGTTAAGAAGTCGATAATAACCTCATCTGACTTTAGTAAGAAAGTGTTATAATTTGCCTGCTTTAAATATTTAATTCTTTCTTTCTCAGAACTCATTGAAATAGGCTCCACCATCTTAATTTTAAATGGTTCTATGATTACTTTGTGTTTCATTTTTCTTCTATAACTAATTTATTTTCTCTTTCAATAGTATTCGTTTTATTAAAATTTCGCATCGCAATTACAGCCGCTCCAAAAGAAACAATGTGTTGTGGGTTTTCTATAATTTGAATGTCCTTGTCAAATTTTTCGTTTAACAAGGTTTTTAAATAAGGATGATGCCCAATTACTCCACCAATCATATAAGTTGGAATACTGGGTTCTAATCTCATTTTAGCTACTTTATTGGCTATTGAAATATAAATACCTCGTGCAATATCTTGAGTAGTCATCCCATCGAAAATCCAATTCATAATTTCTGTTTTAGCAAATACAGTACAGAAACTATTCAATTCTTTATCATAACTAGAAAGTGATGCTAAACTGCTCATTTCAGAAATATTAATTTCGGCTCGTTCAGCAATTTCAGTTAAAAAAGACCCTGTTCCAGCAGCACATTTATCATTCATATAAAAATTGGCAACGTGATTTTTACTATCGCTTTTAATTATTTTGATGTCTTCTCCTCCTATATCAATAATGTTTTTTTCTCCTGAATGGAAACATGAAACTCCAACAGTAGCACAATTAATTTCAGTTTTGACTATATCTGATGCTGAGAAATGCTTTCTGCCATAACCTGTTGCACAACTATATTTTATATTAAAATTTGAGGAAATGGTTTGCATCACATTTTTTGATGCTTGCCTATCAGCACTAAAAGTGGGTAAGAAATAACGAAAAATTGGTGTCTCATTGTCATCTATCACTGTGAACTTAGCATAAGCCGAACCTAAATCAATTCCTAGAAAACAATTAGCACTTTTATAAGACTTAGGAAAAGCATTTTTATTCACTATTCCTTTGTCTAAAATTCTTTTAGTAACATTTCCTGCTGCACCTGGTATTCTTGAAACAATATTTTTATTGGTCATAGCTTTTACCATATTGGTAAAAGACAAGTTCAGTGATGTTCTTACATAATGTTTGCGCCCATACTCTACTATTTTTCCATTAAAATATTCTATTTCTGTTTGGCGGTTATTAATAAGATCTAAAGCCAAAGAAGGAAAATGGTCTCCACCTTTATTTAAATAACGCATACATTGCCGAATAAAATTATCAGGAAAACGAATTTTTTCTTTTTCAGCAACATTAACTGCTTCAGTAATTATTTGTTCTATTAGTTCAACAGTATCAGGATCGTTCATAGCCTCAGCCATTGTTAATCTACCAACTCCGCATAATGCACTTAAGGATGAATTTAATATAGTTTTTTCCCAGGTTCGTTTTAATAACTCAAAAGAATCAACTGGTTTTGTTGTCATCCCAACTGAATTTAGCAAATGGGCAAAGGTTTTGGCTTCATGAGTTTTAGAATCGTTAATTGAACCTATATAATTTGGAGGTGTAAAAAAGGTAACCTTAACCGTATTTGGTGCTACCATATTGCCTGCATAATTTACAAC
>JAADHG010000089.1 GCA_013151975.1 Chlorobiota bacterium
TTTTTACGATAATTTCTAACTAAACTTTCAGTATCTCTAACAGACAATTTATGAGTGAGTATTTTTTCATAAATCTCTAATTGAGCCACATGGTTTTCAATATTTATTATAGCACGACCATGACCCATTGAGATAAAACCATCTCGCATTCCTGTTTGTATTATTGGATCGAGTTTTAGCAAGCGTAAATAATTAGCGATGGTAGAGCGTTTTTTACCTACACGATCACTCAATTGCTCTTGAGTAAGATTAATTTCGTTGATTAAACGTTGATAGGATAATGCAATTTCTATAGGATCCAGATCTTGGCGTTGAATATTTTCAACCAAAGCCATTTCTAAGGATTCCTGATCGTTAGCAATCCGTATGTAAGACGGAATAGTATTTAAACCAATATATTTTGAAGCCCTCAATCGACGTTCTCCAGAAACTAATTGGTACTTGTTAAAAGCGATTTTACGAACAGTAATAGGTTGAATAACACCTAATTCTTTAATTGAAGATGCCAGCTCACGTAAGGATTCTTCATTAAATTTTGTTCGTGGCTGAAAAGGGTTAACCTCTATAACTTCCAAGTCAAGTTCAACAATATTGCCTATAACTTTATCTGCATTTTTATCCTGAACTGACTTAATATCGTTTTTAGGGTCTTGTAAAAGAGCAGAAAGCCCTCTGCCCAAAGCCTGCTTTTTTGTAGCCTTCGCCATTAATCTCCGTTTTTATTGATAATTTCTTTAGCCAAACTTAAGTAATTTGAAGCGCCTTTACTACTTACGTCATATTTTATTATGCTTTCTCCATAACTAGGTGCTTCACCCAAACGTACATTACGTTGTATAATAGTTTGAAAAACCATTTCGTCAAAATGTTTTTGAACTTCTTCAACCACTTGATTTGAGAGTCTTAAACGTGAATCATACATTGTAAGTAATAAACCTTCAATATCCAATTCTGGGTTATGAATTTTCTGAACACTTTTAATGGTATTAAGGAGTTTCCCTAAGCCTTCTAAAGCAAAATATTCACATTGTATTGGAATAATAACTGCATCTGCAGCAGTTAATGCATTAAGCGTAATTAGCCCAAGCGAAGGAGCACAATCTATTAAAATATAATCATAAGCCGACTTTAAATGTGTAATCGCTTTTTTAAGCATATACTCTCGCTCTTCTTTATCTACAAGTTCAATTTCTATCGCTACTAAATCTATATGCGAGGGAATAATATCTACATTTGGAGAATTTGCTTTAATAATACATTCTTCGGCTGAACAGGTATGTTCTAGAAGTTGGTAACTTCCTATTTCTACAGTCTCCACATCAACTCCAAGTCCTGAAGTTGCATTTGCTTGAGGATCAGCATCAATTAGAAGTACTCTTTTTTCAAGTACACCAAGTGAAGCGGCTAAATTAACTGAAGTTGTTGTTTTACCAACACCTCCTTTTTGGTTGGCAATTGCAATGATTTTACCCATTAAGTGATTAGGTTTTTATGCCGTAAAAATACGATTATTTACGAGTTTTAAAAATGGAACTTGTTAACATTTGGTCAACAAACAGATTGTTATGTTTCTCAGAAAATAGTCGTTAAGATTTGTTCTTATTTGCCCTAATCAGCATCTCAAGTTGGCCCCACATTTCTTGTGGAATGTCTTCGAGCATATTAAATTCTCCAGCGCCTTTTAACCATTCTCCACCATCTATAGTTATAACTTCGCCATTGATATATGACGAAAAATCAGAAACTAAATACGCTGCTAAATTTGCCAATTCTTGATGCTCACCAACACGTTTTAAAGGCACTTTTTTAGACATATCAAATTTATCCTTAAGATTTCCAGGCTAACCTATTCCAAGCACCTTTTGTGGGGAAAGGTCCTGGAGCAATAGCATTAAAACGCATGCTATATTTTGCCCACTCAACAGCAAGACTTCTTGTTAAAGCAAGTACACCAGCTTTGGCAGTTGCACTTGGAACCACATAACCAGACCCTGTCCAAGCATAGGTAGTTACAATATTTAAAACTACCGTATTGGTTTGTTTAGTATTTATCCAATGTTTTCCAAAAGCCAAAGTGCAGTTTTTTGTACCTTTTAAAACGATGTCTATTATGGTGTCAAATGCGTTTGCAGATAAACGTTCAGTTGGAGAAATAAAATTACCAGCGGCATTGTTTAAAAGGGTGTCAACTTTACCAAAATTTGTTATCACAGTTTCAAGCATAGATTCAACTTGGTTGTAATGGCGTACATCACATTGTACTGGAAGACACTTTCCTCCAGTTTCAGCTTCTAACTGAGAAGCTGTAGCTTCAAGCTTTTCTAAATTTCTCGAAGTAATTACCACATTAGCTCCTAGTTCTAGAAAGTATTTTGTCATGGCTTTACCCAAACCACTACCACCTCCTGTAACGACTATAGTTTTTCCATTTAGAGCATTATCCCGAAGCATTTTGTTTGTGAATTTCATTTATAATGGTTTTATGTATAAAAGTAAGCATAAAGTTTTTTAAAATAAAAACTGGATAACTGATAAAAGTCATGTTTTTAAAGGCTGAATAAAAGTATTTTTGAAGATTAAATAAGAATAAAAAAACATGATGACTATAGAAGAAAAAACAGTAGCTCAAATGGTTGCTGAGAATATAAAAACCGCACACATATTTAAAAAATATGGTATCGATTTTTGTTGTGGAGGTGGTATAAGTATTGACAAAGCTTGTAAAAAAAAGAATATCGATTTTTCCGCGGTTAAGGAGGAGTTGTTAGCAGTTGATGAAGCTCCAAGAGCTTACGAATATAATAAATGGGAACTCGGATTTTTGATAGATCATATAGTGAATGTGCATCACACCTATGTTGAAGATGCTATTCCCTTAATTATTCAATATGCAGATAGAGTTGTTGAGGTTCATGGACATTATCATACTAATGTGATTGAAATTAGTAAGCTTTTTAAAGAAGCAGCAAATGAATTAACCTCTCACATGAAGAAAGAAGAAATTATATTATTCCCTTATATCAAAAAATTAATAAACCTAAAAGAAAAAGGAGGGTATGTAACTCGCCCACCTTTTGGAACAGTAAGTAACCCTATTAGAATGATGGAAACTGAGCATGAATTAGTTGGAGATATTTTTAAGGAAATAGATAAATTAACTAATAATTACACACTGCCAGAGGGTGCATGTAATACCTTTAATGCGCTATATGCGAAACTAGAAGAATTTGAAAATGATTTACATCAGCACATACATTTAGAAAATAATATTTTGCACCCAAAAGCAATACAATTAGAAAATGAATTACAAAACAATTAGATAGATTTGATAAAGAACATAACATTTGGTTTCGGTAGAATTTAATGCTGAAATAGATTAATTATTGATTTTAATATTTTAAAAAGAA
>JAADHG010000236.1 GCA_013151975.1 Chlorobiota bacterium
CTAAGAGTAAAAAAATAAAAGCCAGAATTATTAGAAACTCTGGCTTTTATTATTTTTACTCTTAACAGTTATTAGTTAACTTTTTTCTTCTTTTTTTAGAGGAGAATGATGTTCATGAACCATCTTCCATCCATCAACTGTCTTAACCCACAGTAGAGTTATTTGGTCATTTACAACAACTAAATCTTCACCGAATTTTAAATGAAAATCTGAGTGAAAAGTTACATTAGCGACATCACCATATACTGCAATTTGTAAATCATTAGCATCGAATTTTATGACTTCTGTAACAGAACCAAAAACATTGCGCTCATGAGCTTCATTTGCCTCACCACCATTTCGTGGTTCGCCATTTTTAAATTCGGTAAACTTTGGACTGTAGGCGTGAAAAGAGATTAGTTTATCTAAATCTCCGTCTTTAATGCTTTGTGCCATTTCACCGAAGGCTTTCATTACTTCTTGCTTTGCTTCAGGAAATTCATCGTTTACTTGTGCCTTACAATTTGTAAGTAGAAGCCCAAAAATCATAATTAATGTTAATTTTGTTTTCATAATAATAATGTTTAATAGTTAGTAGTTTTAATTTTGAATATTTAATTATAATCACATTACAAGATTAGTACAATACCTTAAATACAGCATGGACTATTTATTCAAAACCTAGGACTATTTGTGAAATTTCAAAAAAGATGAGTGCAATTATTATCGTAAAATCGCGAATTAATTAAATGTGGTTTTGTGCTATATTACTTGGAAATATCACTAGGACTATAACCAAATTCATCTTTAAAAACACGACTAAAATAGGATGGATCATTAAATCCCACATCATAGGCCACTTCCGAAACGGTTTTGTCTGTATTTATTAATAAATCTTTTGCATATTGCAAACGAATAGAACGAATGTAAACAGCAGTTGATTTTCCTGTGATGGCTTTAATTTTTCTGTAAATTTGAGATTCACTTACCAGTAATTTTTTAGCGAGATCTTCAGAACCAAAATTAGAATCTCCAATGTTCTCTTGAATTAGTTTAACAATTTTCTGTAGGTATTGTAATTTAGGATTTTTTGTGCGTTTCTTTAATAAGATATTAGAGCCTTCTTTTTGAATTTTAGCTATTAATTTTTTACGAACTGCTACTAACTGATCCAATCGTGTAAATAATTCTTCTTTAATAAATGGTTTAGCTAAATAAGCGTCTGCACCATGAGATAGTCCTTTTAATTTATCTTCTATAGATGCTTTAGCGGTTAACATAATAATTGGGATATGGTCTGTACGTTCGTCAGATTTAAGTGTTGCACAAACTTCAAAGCCATCTTTACCAGGCATCATAACATCAGAAATAATTATGTCAGGGATTTTTTCTAAAGACATTTCTATGCCTTCTATCCCATTTACTGCATGTATAGTTTCATATTTATTTTTAAGACACGTTTTTAAATAATAAGCGACATCCATATTGTCCTCAATAATAAGCAATAATGGAATTTCAGAATTTGTATCCTGAGTTTGTTCTGTAGTTTGTAGAATTTTTCTAGATACAGGTGAAGGTATGGTATTAGCAATTCGAATGTTTTCTGATAAAGGTGCTTTTCTTGTGACAGGAATCTTAACGCTAAACTCACTTCCGTTACCAAGCGTACTTTGTACTTCTATAGTTCCATGCATTAAATCAACAAGTTCTTTTGTTAATGCTAAGCCAATTCCTGTGCCTCCACTTTTTCTAACTGTTGAAGCATCTGTCTGATAGAACCTATTAAAAATATTAGGAAGTTCTTTTTCTGCTATACCTATACCATCGTCTATCACTTTTATTAATAAATATGATTTTTCTTTTTTTGTTATTTGATTAATATGTACTATTATTTTTCCACCCTCAGCCGTAAACTTAATAGCATTAGAGAGCAAATTAGTAATTATTACAGTAAGTTTTTTACTATCGAAATCCATTTTAAGACAGTCAATTTCGCAGTGAACAGAAAAATTTATTTGTTTTTCTTCGGCTAGAGAATAAAAACTCTGTGTTAAATATTTTATGAATGGAATAATGTCAGCTTGAACTAAATTTAACTCCATATTACCACTTTCAATCTTAGCCAGATCTAACATTTCATTAACCAAATGTAACAGCCCATCGCTATTTCGTTCAATCATTTCTAATGAATTTTCGAGATCATCATCTTGGTTATTCACTAGATTAGATTTTATAGAATCTGTCATGCCCTTTATTACAGTAAGTGGCGTTCTAAATTCGTGAGTAATATTAGTAAATAATGTGTTTTTTAGCTGATTAACTTCTTTAAGTCTTTTACGTTCTTTAGCGGCAAATCTTCTTGAAACTTCAAAATAGGCTACGACTAATAATAGCACCAATAACCCAATTATTAAATATAAATTCTTTTCTCTATTTTTTTTACGTAAATCTTCAGCATGTGCGAAATTTAAAATTTCTTTTTCTTGAGTTTGAGCAATACTATCTGTAGCTAATCGATTGTTAAAAATAATATTTTGAATTTCTGTTCTGGCTTTATCTTCCTTTTCATCATCAATTAAAATTTGATATTTTTCGAAATAATCAAGGGCAGTTGCTTGGCGATTTATTTTTTTATTGACTTCATATAGGCTTTTTAAAATTTCAGAGTTTGGATTCCAATCATTAGCTGTAAATATTTTTAAACAATCTTCACATTCGCTTAAAGCTTTAGTATAATTCTTTAACCCATAATCTATTTGACATTGCCACAAATGAATGTTCAATGAAAAATTTCTAGTATATTTTGGAACCGTAAACTGTTTTGTAACTATTTTGTATTCCTCTAAATACTTTATAGCTTCTGAAAATTGTTTCTCATTTATATAAATTTGAATAAGGTTACCTGTACCTACAGAAGCATATTCCTCAAGTCCTATTTCTTTAGATAATTTAATAGCTTCCTTCCAATGTTTTAAAGACTTAGGTATATTCCCCATTTCATTATAAACGCTTCCTAAATTGCCATTGGCTCCAGATATACTTCGCTTTATTCCATATTTAGTGCTTAATCGTAAATGTTCTAGATGATACTTTTCGGCTTCTTTCAAATCACCTAGGTCATTATATATGAAACCCTGATATGCAACGCTCCAACCCTCATTTAAGCTATCACCTACAATTCTACAGGCTTCTTGTGATTTTTGCAAAGTTTTGAAAGCATTTACATAATCTTCATGATTGTAATATAATATACCTAATTCAAATAGTTTTTTTGAATAAACGGTACTATCCTTCACCGTCTTGGCTAAGTCTAACCCTTTAGTATAGCTTTCTATACCTATATCAAATTTATTTTGTTCAAAGTAAATTTCTCCAATTATTGTCTGAAAGTCAATTTCACATTTTATATATTTCTTTTTGTGAGTGTAGTCAAGCATTGTATTAGCCAAAATAAGGGCGCTGTCTGTCTTTGAATAAAGATAATAATCTGCTATTAAAGACTTCATGGACTCTAGTCTAGTTGAATCATGAAGACTTTTATTAAACCAAACTCTTTTAAGGGAATCCACTTTTTTTTGAGCAAAAGAATTACTTTGAAAAATTAATACAATTACGAATGTGAAAAATATTTTCATTCTTTATTGAATTTTAGTTGTTTTCTTCTGTCTTCTCTGCCTACAATCTTTATTTTTTATTCACAATAGGATTTAGCCAATTCACTACACTCAATAATTTGAATTTGTAATTACAAATAATATCTAGTGATTTAAATGGTTT
>JAADHG010000105.1 GCA_013151975.1 Chlorobiota bacterium
TTTATTTTTAAGATGTACGTCGTTCGTATTCTTTGTGTTCAAGTCCCATAGAAAACCAATGGAAAGTTGCAGTGAAACAAATTCCAGGTGGTGTGTTTTCAACATATATCAATTCAGAGCTTAAAAGAGGAGACGATATTGAGATTATGGAACCATCAGGAAATTTTTATGTAGATGTAAATGCAGCAACACCAAAAAATTATATTGCTTTTGTAGCAGGAAGTGGTATTACGCCAGTATTATCTATAATAAAAACACATTTAGAGCTAGAACCTCAAAGTACTTTCAAGTTATTTTACTTGAACCGAACGGTAAAATCGATTATCTTTAAAGAAGAAATAGAACAGCTTAAAAATAAATTTTTTCAACGGTTTCATGTATTTTACTTTTTAACAAAAGAACAAAGAGATATAGAGTTTTTAAATGGTCGATTTACACCAGAAAAAATTAAACTGTTAACAGATACGTTTATAGATATAGACGATACAGCACATTGTTTTATTTGTGGACCTCAAGATATGATCTTCATGATAAAAGAAGAGTTGGAAGCTGTTGGTTTAAATAAAGATAAAATACATTATGAATTGTTTTTTTCTGGAAAATCAGACGTTGAAGATAATCATATCGCTGAAGTTTTAGAACAAAAAACAGAAGGAACAAAGGTAACCATAATAGATGGTGGAAAGGAGTTTCATTTTATAATGGATGATGATTTAGACACTATTCTTGATGGCGCTTTAGCAGCGGGAGCCGATTTGCCTTTTGCTTGTAAAGGTGGTGTTTGTAGCACTTGTAAATGTAAAGTGGTTGAAGGTTCTGTAAAAATGAAAGTCAACTACGCATTAGAAGAAGACGAGGTGGCTAAAAATTTAGTATTGAGCTGTCAAGCAGTACCAACAAGTAAAAAAGTAACGGTTGATTTTGATGTATAATTTCTATGAAAGTAGGAATATCATTTATTGAAGTTGAAAAATATAAGAAATAATTAAATGCTCAATATTATGAGTGAAGCACAAATAAAAGATTCTCGGACTGAGCATAGTCGAAGTCTCGAAGCACAATTTGAAGCCCGTATTGCACGTGATGAGAAAATTGAACCTAAAGATTGGATGCCCGAAAAGTATCGTAAAACACATATTAGGCAAATGTCGCAACATGCACATTCCGAAATTGTAGGGGCATTGCCTGAAGGTAATTGGATTACAAGAGCCCCTTCGTTACGTCGTAAAGTAGCATTACTTGCAAAAATACAAGACGAGATAGGACATGGATTATATTTGTATAGTGCAACCGAAACACTTGGTATTACTAGAAATGAATTGTTTGAACAATTGCATACAGGAAAAGCGAAATATTCAAGTATTTTTAATTACCCAGCAGTTACTTGGGCAGATATGGGAGCTATAGGATGGTTGGTTGATGGCGCAGCAATTATTAACCAAGTGGCATTATGTGGGGCATCATTTGGTCCTTATGCAAGAGCTATGGTGCGTATTTGTAAGGAAGAAAGTTTCCATCAACGTCAAGGGTATGAAATTTTACTAACGCTTACAAAAGGAACCCAAGAACAAAAAGACATGGCACAAGATGCATTAAATAGATGGTGGTGGCCATCATTAATGATGTTTGGACCAACTGATGACGAGTCTCCAAATACAGCACAATCCATGAAATGGAAGTTAAAGCGTAAAACTAACGATGAATTAAGGCAACAGTTTGTAGATCAAACTGTACCACAAGCAGAGTTAATAGGGTTAACAATTCCCGATTCAGATTTAAAATGGAATGAAACTAAAAAAGGTTACAATTTTGGCGATATAAATTGGGATGAATTTTGGCAAGTAGTTAAAGGCCATGGTCCTTGTAATAAAGAGCGTATGAAGGCCAGAATTAGTGCATGGAACAAAGGACAATGGGTTAGAGATGCAGCTATGGCTCATGCTGAAAAGCAACAAAGCAAAAATTTAAATAAAGCAGTTTAAAGAGATGAAAAAAGAATGGCCACTTTGGGAAGTATTTGTAAGAAGTAAAAACGGATTAGAACATCGTCATTTTGGAAGTTTACACGCAGCAGATGCTAAAATGGCACTTGAAAATGCTAGAGATGTCTATACCAGAAGAAATGAAGGTGTAAGTATTTGGGTTGTTGAGTCAAAGCATATTACAGCTTCAAATCCAGAAAATAATGGCGAGTTATTTGAGCCAGCACAAAATAAAGTGTATCGTCATCCAACATTTTACGATTTGCCAGACGAAATAAAACATATGTAAAATTCCAACGAAAGTGGGAATCTCATGAAATTTAACTAAATGTCATGCTGAGCGCAGTCGAAGCATCTTAATAAAAAATATTAATTGAAGGAATTCAACTTCAAGTTCGATTTCGACTTCAATTTCATTCAATATGAAAAACGAAAATTTATATAAATACATTCTCGGAATAGCAGATAACAATCTCATTCTAGGACAACGTTTAGGGGAGTTGTGTGGTCATGGTCCAAGTTTAGAAACCGACATTGCTTGTACTAATATTTCACTTGATTTATTAGGACAAGTGCGTAGCTATTTTCAGTATGCAGCTTTAATAGCTAATAATGAAAGTTCTGAAGATGATATAGCTATGTTAAGGCCGGAAAGGGAATATGTAAATATACTTTTAGTAGAGCAACCTAATACCGATTTTGCATATACTATGGCAAAACAATTTTTGTTTGATGCCTATCATTATTTATTTATTCAAAAGCTGCAAAGTAGTAAAGATGAAACTTTATCAGCAATAGCAAATAAAGCAATAAAAGAGGTGAGTTATCATTATCGTTTTTCGTCAGATTGGATAAAACGCCTTGGAGATGGTACTGAAGAAAGTCATGATAGAATTCAAAACGCTATAAACGATTTATGGACATATACCAATGAATTATTTTCACAAACAGAAGCAGATAAAGCTATGATTGCAGAAGGGATAGGAGTAGATACTGTTGTTTTTAAAGAAGACTATTATAACAAAGTATCAGAAGTTTTAAAAGAAGCCACATTAGAAATTCCTGAGTCAAAGTATTTTCAAAAGGGAGGAAAGGAAGGTATACATACCGAACATTTAGGCCATTTGTTAAGTGAGTTACAGTATATGCAGCGCACTTATCCAAATATGAAGTGGTAACAGCATGCTGTCATTCCCACGAAAGTGGGAATCTCATGATTGAAACTAAAATATAAATGGTAGAAACCAAACAACATATAGACAAAAACTTGATTCCAATTCTGAACCAAGTTTCAGATCCGGAAATTCCGGTGCTAACAATTCTGGATATGGGAGTTGTGCGTTCAGCCGAAATAAAAAATGGAGAGGTGATTGTAAAAATCAC
>JAADHG010000114.1 GCA_013151975.1 Chlorobiota bacterium
TTACATTTGCAGACTTAAATTTAATTATAGATGAAAGCCGGAATTGTAGGATTACCAAATGTTGGAAAATCAACCTTATTTAATTGTTTATCAAATGCCAAAGCACAAAGTGCCAACTTTCCGTTTTGTACCATAGAGCCTAATATTGGAGTGGTAAATGTTCCAGATTCAAGACTTGAAAAACTGGAAGAATTAGTAAAACCAGAGCGTGTATTACCTGCTACTGTTGATATAGTAGATATTGCAGGACTTGTAAAAGGAGCGAGTAAAGGCGAAGGCTTGGGAAATCAGTTTTTAGCAAACATTAGAGAGACCGATGCTATTTTGCATGTAATACGCTGTTTTGATAATGATAACATTGTACATGTTGATGGTTCTATAGACCCTATTCGCGATAAAGAAACTATTGATATTGAGTTGCAATTAAAAGATTTAGAAACTGTAGATAAAAAATTAGACAAAGTTAAGCGTGCAGCAAAAACCGGTAATAAAGAAGCACAAAAAGAAGAAGCAACTTTGTTAAAAGTAAAGTCTGGTTTAGAGTCTGGAACTTCTGTAAGAGCACTTTCCTTTAATGAAGATGAATATAATGACTATATAAAACCATCACAATTTATTACAGACAAATCTGTACTGTATGTGTGTAATGTTGATGAAGGTGCTGCTGTTACTGGGAATGCTTATGTAGAACAAATTAAAGATGCAGTAAAAAATGAAAATGCCGAAGTCTTAGTATTAGCAGTAGGTACAGAAGCAGATATTAATGAGTTAGAAGATTATGAAGAACGCCAAATGTTTTTAGAAGATATTGGTTTGGACGAACCTGGATCTTCAAAACTTATCAGATCTGCATATAAGTTGTTAAACCAACAAACCTATTTTACAGCTGGCGTAAAAGAAGTCAGAGCTTGGACTGTAAATGTAGGCGCAACGGCACCTCAAGCTGCAGGTGTAATCCATACCGATTTTGAAAAAGGCTTTATTAGAGCAGAGGTTATAAGTTATGATGATTATGTAACTTACGGTACTGAAGCGAAAGTAAAAGAAGCTGGTAAAATGCGTATAGAAGGTAAGAATTATATAGTAAAAGATGGCGATGTGATGCATTTTTTGTTTAATGTATAGTTAAAATATTTTATTAAAATAGTACTTCAATTTTCTCAACAAATTGGTAGCTTGCATTGTTAATTACTTTGTGCAATCTATATTTCATTTTTTAAGTTGAAATATTATATTAGCACCTTATCTAATTTTCAAGATAATTATGTCTCAACAAACCAGCTATACCGAAGATAATATACGCTCACTCGACTGGAAAGAGCACATTCGTATGCGTCCAGGAATGTATATTGGAAAACTTGGTGATGGGTCGTCTCCAGACGATGGTATTTATATTCTTGTAAAAGAAGTACTCGATAACTCTATAGATGAGTATGTAATGGGTGCTGGTAAAACCATTGAAGTTTCTATTCAAGGCACTAAAGTTATGATACGCGATTTTGGTCGTGGTATTCCACTTGGTAAAGTGGTAGATGTGGTTTCTAAAATGAATACCGGAGGAAAATACGACTCTAAAGCCTTCAAGAAATCGGTGGGTTTAAATGGTGTTGGTACAAAAGCTGTAAATGCATTGTCTTCCTTTTTTAGAGTAGAATCTACTCGTGATAATAAATCTGCTTCTGCCGAGTTTGAGCAAGGAAACTTAACAAATCAAGATTTTTTAGAAGAGACCACTAGGCGTAAGGGCACAAAAGTGTCATTTATACCTGACGAGGTCATCTTCAAAAATTATAAATACCGAAATGAGTACGTTATTAAAATGCTCAAAAACTACGTGTATTTAAATACAGGTTTAACCATCATTTTTAATGGTGAAAAATATTATAGCGAAAATGGTTTAAAGGATTTACTGCAAGAAAACATTAACGAATCGGATATGTTATATCCTATCATTCACCTAAAAGGGAATGATATTGAAGTAGCTATAACGCACAGTAAGACACAATATAGCGAAGAGTATCACAGTTTTGTAAACGGACAAAACACCACACAAGGAGGTACACACCAAGCAGCATACAGAGAAGCTTTAGTAAGGACCATTAGAGAGTTTTATGGAAAAAATTATGAAGCTTCAGATATTCGAAAATCTATAGTTACCGCAATCTCTATAAAAGTGATGGAGCCTGTGTTTGAAAGTCAGACAAAAACTAAACTAGGTTCTACAGATATGGGTGGAGGGCTGCCAACAGTTAGAACCTATATTAATGACTTTTTAAAAACGCAACTCGATAATTTTTTACATAAGAATCCGGAGCACGCTGAAAAAATTCAGCGTAAAATCATGCAAGCCGAGAGAGAGCGCAAAGAACTTTCAGGAATCCGAAAACTCGCTAAAGATCGAGCTAAAAAAGCGAATCTACATAATAAGAAATTACGAGATTGTCGCGTACACTTTGGAGATACTAAAAACGAACGTTATTTAGAAACTACCTTGTTCATTACCGAGGGAGATTCAGCTTCAGGAAGTATTACAAAATCTCGTGATGTAAATACACAAGCGGTTTTTAGCTTAAAAGGAAAACCTCTGAATTCGTATGGTTTAAGTAAAAAAATCGTGTACGAGAACGAAGAGTTTAACCTATTACAGGCGGCTTTAAATATTGAAGAATCTCTGGAAGATTTACGCTATAACAATATTGTAATTGCTACCGATGCCGATGTAGATGGAATGCATATTCGGTTGTTATTAATTACGTTCTTTTTACAATTCTTTCCAGAAGTGATAAAAGAAGGACATCTATACATTTTGCAAACGCCACTATTTAGAGTGCGAAATAAAAAGGAAACCATTTACTGTTACTCCGAAGAAGAGCGTAGAAACGCCATTGAGAAATTAAAACCTAAGCCTGAGATTACACGATTTAAAGGACTAGGCGAAATATCGCCAGATGAATTTCAACATTTTATAGGACAAGATATTCGTTTGGATCCAATAATGTTGGATGATAATATGTCTATAGAAGAATTGCTATCCTTTTACATGGGGAAAAACACACCAAACCGGCAAGAGTTCATTATTAATAATCTAAAAGTAGAATTAGATTTAATTGAAGATGAGAAGTAACTGACATTCCTGCGAAGGCAGGAATCCACAATATAAATAAAAGTTACATTAAACTATTTATCATAAATGTGGAATAAATATTTTAAAATAGTAGAAGAGCTATCACAATTAAAAAGAAAAAATTAATAGATTCCTGCCTTCGCAGGAAATGATAATAATATGATAGAAGACAATGACGACATAATTAATGCACAAGACGACAATCAGGAAACCAT
>JAADHG010000149.1 GCA_013151975.1 Chlorobiota bacterium
CCATATCCAAAACCATAATAAAATGGGTCATAAAAACCTCCATACCCGTAGCCGCCACCATATCCGAATCCACCATATCCGAAACCGCCATATCCAAAGCCGCCATATCCAACACCATAATAAAATGGATCATAAAAGCCTCCATAACCACCATAAAGATTGATGCTAACTTCGGTGGTATTTTGTCCCCAGCCAGCATAACTAGCAGGATAGTTTAAAGTATCATTTTCAACATCATAATTACCTTCATATGAATCAATATCAGTAAAAATTGAATCTTGAGATATATTATCAAGTAACATTGATTTTTCTTTAAAATAGTTTTGGTAGTAACTAGAATTTTGAGAAGTTGAACTTTCTTGAGCAGATTCTTTTTGGTATTCAACTTTTTTTTCAGAAGTACCATAAACACTATCATCTTCGTAACCTGCATATTGATAAGAACCACAAGATGCTAAGCCAAACAGTAAACCAAATACACCTATAACATGTAATTTGGATTTTAAGTTGTTATTTAATTGCATATCTCTATAAATTAATTGTTGAACATAACAAAAATAGTTAGTTTTGTCGAACTATTTTATTATTTAACATAGTTACAATATTTGTGCCAAACCAAGATATATGAGCAAAAATCTCACGAGTAGAAGCGAAGATTATTCAAAATGGTATAACGAACTTGTTATTAAAGCCGATATGGCGGAGAACTCAGCGGTTCGAGGATGTATGGTTATTAAGCCATATGGTTATGCAATTTGGGAGAAAATGCAAGCAGAATTAGATAGAATGTTTAAGGAAACAGGCCATCAAAACGCATATTTTCCTCTTTTTGTTCCCAAAAGTTTGTTTGAAGCCGAAGAAAAGAATGCCAAAGGGTTTGCAAAAGAATGTGCCATTGTTACACATTATCGATTAGAAAACGACCCTGACAATGAAGGAAAGTTAAGAGTTGACCCTACTTCTAAACTAGAAGAAGAATTAATAGTTAGACCTACCAGTGAAGCTATTATTTGGCATACTTATAAAGGCTGGATTCAGTCTTATAGAGATTTGCCATTGCTTATAAATCAATGGGCAAATGTTGTGCGTTGGGAAATGCGTACGCGTTTATTTTTGCGTACTGCTGAATTTTTATGGCAAGAAGGACATACTGCTCATGAAACTAGAAAGGAAGCAATGGTAGAAGCAGAATTAATGAATAATGTATATGCCGAATTTGCCGAAAACTTTATGGCCATTCCTGTTATAAAAGGAATAAAAACGGAGAGTGAACGTTTTGCTGGCGCCGAAGAAACGTTTTGTATTGAAGCATTAATGCAAGATGGAAAAGCATTACAAGCTGGAACATCTCACTTTTTAGGACAAAATTTTGCCAAGGCTTTTGATGTAAAATTCACCAATAAAGAAGGAAAGCAGGATTATGTTTGGGCAACATCCTGGGGCGTTTCTACGCGTTTAATGGGTGCTTTAATTATGACACATAGTGATGATAAAGGATTGGTTTTACCTCCAAATTTAGCACCTAACCAAGTGGTTATCGTGCCTATTTATAGAAATGATGAGCAATTGGAAGAGATAACAAATGTTGCTAATAACTTAATGAGTGAACTTAGAACGAAAGGCATTTCTGTTAAGTTTGATAATAGAACAACGTTTCGACCAGGAGCAAAATTTGCACAACATGAATTACAAGGCGTGCCTTTACGTATAGCTATTGGGCCAAAGGATTTAGAAAATGGAACTGTAGAATTAGCGCGAAGAGATACGCTTTCTAAAGAAGTGATTAATCTTGACAACCTTGGAGATAAAGTAAAAGATTTATTAAAAGAAATTCAAAATAGTTTATTCCAAAAGGCACTTGATTTTAGAGCTAGTCATACAACAAGAGTTGATACTTTTGATGAATTTAAGGATGTATTAGAAAATAAAGGAGGATTTATTTCGGCACATTGGGATGGTACTTCTGAAACCGAAGATAAAATTAAAGAACTTACTAAGGCGTCAATTCGCTGTATTCCTTTAGATGTAAAGGAAGAAACGGGGAAATGTGTGTTTACAGGGAATCCTTCTAAGCAAAGAGTATTGTTTGCGAAAGCATATTAATTATTTTTTTTGAAAAATTTCATTTAGAAGTTGCAACATTTAAAAATAGTTGTATTTTTGCATCCGCATTGGAAACTTTGTGAAGATTATTGAAATAATGGCCCGTTCGTCTATCGGCTAGGACGCCAGGTTTTCATCCTGGTAAGAGGGGTTCGATTCCCCTACGGGCTACAACGATTTAATAAAAAAGAAAATGGCAAATCATAAGTCAGCATTAAAAAGAATTAGAAGTAACGAAACGAAACGTTTAAGAAATAAGTATCAGCATAAAACTACGCGTAATGCTATTAAAAAATTACGTGAGATGACTAAGAAAAAAGATGCTGAAAAATTATTTCCTTCGGTAGTATCTATGATAGATAAATTGGCTAAGAATAATATTATTCACGCTAATAAAGCAGCTAATTTAAAATCTGGATTAACTAAGCATATAGCTTCTTTATAATCTAAGAGTTTTATTTAAAATATATTTAAAGCCTTTCAGTTTTGAAGGGCTTTTTTGTGCTTTAAATTAATCTGGAAATAAAAAAAACCTCAAAAGATAAATTCTTTTGAGGTTTTTATTTTTGTGTAATAAAGTGTTTAGCTATTCATAGAAATTAAAAACTCTTCATTATTTCTAGTCTGTTTAAAGCGACCGTTAATAAATTCCATAGCTTCAACTGGATTCATGTCTGCAAGGTATTTACGCATTACCCACATACGTTGAATAGTATTCTTATCTAACAATAAATCGTCTCTACGTGTACTTGATGAGGTAAGGTCTATGGCAGGGTAGATTCTACGGTTAGAAATTTTTCTATCCAATTGTAACTCCATATTACCTGTGCCTTTAAATTCTTCAAAAATAACTTCATCCATTTTTGAACCTGTTTCTGTAAGTGCAGTCGCTATAATGGTTAACGATCCACCATTTTCAATATTACGAGCGGCTCCAAAGAAACGTTTTGGTTTATGTAGCGCATTGGCATCAACACCACCACTTAAAATTTTACCAGAAGCGGGTTGTACAGTATTATATGCTCTTGCCAAACGTGTGATAGAATCTAGTAAAACAACAACATCATAGCCACACTCTACTAGACGTTTCGCTTTTTCTAAAACAATATTTGCAATTTTTACATGCTCATGGGCTTCTTTATCAAAGGTTGAAGCAATAACTTCACCTCTTACATTGCGTTGCATATCTGTTACCTCCTCTGGACGTTCATCTATCAATAAAATCATTTGA
>JAADHG010000001.1 GCA_013151975.1 Chlorobiota bacterium
AAAAAAGCCTCAACTTATATTGAAGCTTTTACAATCTTGCGGTCTGGACGGGACTCGAACCCGCGACCCCCTGCGTGACAGGCAGGTATTCTAACCAACTGAACTACCAGACCGTTGCATTATTGCGGTTGCAAATATACACTCCATTTTTTATAACACAAATGTTTTTATGCATTTTTATTTAAAAAGAATTCTAAATAAATTTTTGTCGTTCCAACATATATGTAGTTAAAATTGTATTGAAGTTCTCATTTACATTGGCTTCCACATACTTAATTTGATATTGCCCACATTTTAGCTTTATATTATTAAAATAGTCCGCTACAGCTTTTTCATAATTATCTTTAATATTTTCTGCATAAAGATCTATTTGCTCTCCTGTTTCAACATCTACAAATCGTTTTGGTTTATTATCAAAATCGAAGGATAATTCTTTTTCTTTATCAAATACATGAAATAAAATAACATCATGCTTATTGTATTTTAAATGTCGTAAAGCATCAAAAAGTTTATCACTATCAATATCCGATTGAAACATGTCTGTAAATAGAAAGATCATAGATCGCCTATGTATCTTTTCGGCTATTTGATGTAAATATTCATAGGTGTTTGTGGTAATATTATGAGGTTTTGATATGGCCATATTTCCCAACTGATTCAATAACATTCTATGGTGTCGTTCACTTCCCTTTTCAGGCGCATAATAATCATAGGTGTTGCTATAAATACTTAATCCAAAAGCATCGCGTTGTTTTTTTAAAATATGCATTAACGAAGCTGCTGCTAATGCCGAAAACCCAATTTTATTTAAAGAATCTATAGATAATTTGGTAACCTGTGGATAGTGCATTGAACTGCTATTATCTATAATAATATGGCATCGTAAATTGGTTTCCTCGTCATAACGTTTGGTAAACAACTTATCAGTTTTTGCAAATAATTTCCAATCTATATGTCTTGTACTTTCGCCTTGATTATACATTTTATGCTCTGCAAACTCAGCCGAAAACCCATGAAACGGACTCTTATGCATGCCTGCAATAAACCCTTCTACTACTTGTTTAGCAAGAAGTTCGAGGTTTTTAAATCCTGATGTTTTATTTACTTCGTGTTGTAAGTTCATGAGTTATCTAAACTAAAAAAGGTTTGCTTATTAGGCAAACCTTTTATGTTTTCTTTTACAATAATTGTTACAATAGTGAATCTAATGCTTCAGCATAAACATTTTTTGGAGAAACTCCAACTTGTCGTCCTACAACTTCACCATTTTTAAACACTAAAACAGTAGGTATGTTACGTACACCATATTTTGCAGCAAACTCTTGGTTAGCATCTACATCTACCTTGCCAACTACAGCCTTACCTGCATACTCTTGGCTAATTTCTTCTATTACTGGTCCAACCATTCTACATGGTCCACACCAAGCAGCCCAAAAATCTACCAATACGGGTTTGTCACTTTTTAATACTGTTTCTTCAAACGTTGCATCTGTTATTTCTAATGCCATAATATTTTAATTTAAATGTGTTTTACTTCTAATTTATATGCAAAATTAGTCAATTTTTTTACCAATACTTACACCAGTACTATTTGTTTTGCTTATTTACAAATTGATTGCTGTTATAACTGTTTGGGCGCATAATTTTACAAAGTAAAATTACTAGGCTATAACGCTATATCTTTTTTACTTGTTCTCGATACTTTGCTATGCAAAACTCGAACTGACATAAAAAAGGATGCCGCTTCTATCCTTTGCGCAGGGATATCTTCTTTTTAAAATATAACTAATTCAACTTATAATGTATAGATTCTTCTGCCAATTCATTAAGCAACTCTTGTGAGATTTTTACTTTTTGTTTTCGGCTAGACATATTCAATTTTATTTGTTCTTCAGTATCATAGATTACAAAATTGAGTAGATTACTACCTTTATGCAGATGTAAAAGCTCTTTAATACTTGCAATTTTATCTTCTTTTATATCTTCTATGTTAAGTTGAATGGAAAGCTTTTTAGCATATGTATCCATAACATCATGGAGTAATTGAAAGCTATTAAATTGAATGCGAGGATCGCCTTTTTTACCCGTCTCTCTATTTGTCCAACCTTCCTTTACAAAAGCGCGTACATACACAAAATTACTTATCATTAAAAAATGTCTAAACTTGAGATACTCTTCTCCAAAAATTCTAAACTCATGTGAATCTACATAATCCTCAACAGTAAATGATGCCCACCCTTTACCTTGCTTGCTAATTCTATGTTGCACATCAGTAACCACACCTCCAAACGTGAGTTCTCTATTTATGTAGTTTTCTAAATCATTAAATAACGAAATTGTTGCATTACAAAAGGTATTCATTTCAATTTTAAAATCATCTAGTGGATGTCCCGAAATGTAAATTCCAACAACTTCTTTTTCCCGTGCTAATTTTTCCATGGTTCCCCATTCTTCACATGGTGGCACTTCTGGTTCTGGAATTTGAATATCACTAGCATCTCCAAATAAACTCACTTGAGCCGAATTTTCATTTTCCTGATATTTGTTGGCATACTTAATGGTTTTTTCTAAAAACGTAATACCATCGCCCGTATTGTGAAAATACTGGGCACGATGTGTCGATTTAAAACAATCAAATCCTCCTGCATTAGCCAGATTTTCGAATGCTTTTTTATTGGCAGCTCTCAAATCGATACGTTTTGCTAAATCAAAAATAGATTTGTAATTCCCATCCTTTTTTCTATTCTCTACGATGGTTTTCACGGCACCATGACCAACCCCTTTTATCGCTCCCATTCCAAAACGCACAGCATTATCTTTATTTACCGAAAACTTATAATACGATTCGTTTACATCTGGTCCAAGTACATTTAATTTCATACGCTTACACTCTTCCATAAAAAAGGTAACCGATTTAATGTCATTCATGTTATTTGATAACACAGCAGCCATATATTCTGCTGGATAATGTGCTTTTAAGTACGCTGTTTGGTAAGCTATCCAAGCATAGCAAGTAGAATGTGATTTATTAAAAGCATAACTTGCAAAAGATTCCCAGTCCTTCCATATTTTTTCAAGTTTTTCCTTATCCATCCCTTTGGCTGCAGCCTGTTTAATAAACTTTGGCTTCATTTTATCCAAAACGGCTCTTTGCTTTTTACCCATAGCCTTACGCAACACATCGGCTTCACCTTTTGTGAAATCTGCTAGTTTTTGTGACAAAAGCATTACTTGTTCTTGATAAACCGTAATACCATAGGTTTCCTTAAGATATTCTTCCATTTCAGGAAGGTCATATTCTATTTTTTCTTCACCATGTTTACG
>JAADHG010000232.1 GCA_013151975.1 Chlorobiota bacterium
CCTTCAAATCCTTATGATGCAAAAGGCTTGTTAAAAGCAGCTATTAGAGATGATGATCCTGTAATTTTTATGGAGAGTGAACAAATGTATGGCGATAAAGGCGAAGTACCTGAAGGCGAATATATACTACCTATAGGAGTTGCAGAAATTAAACGAGTAGGAACAGACGTGACCATAGTGTCTTTTGGAAAAATAATTAAAGAGGCTTATAAGGCAGCCGATGTATTAGAAAAAGAAGGTGTTTCTTGTGAAATTATCGATTTGCGGACCGTTCGTCCATTAGATATTAATACGGTTTTAGAATCGGTTAAGAAAACCAATAGATTGGTAATTTTAGAGGAAGCATGGCCATTTGGAAATGTGTCAACCGAAATTACATATCAAGTACAATCGCAAGCTTTTGATTATTTAGATGCCCCTATTGAGAAAATAAACACTGCAGATACACCTGCACCGTATTCGCCTGTTTTATTAGCAGAATGGCTACCAAACAGCAATGACGTTATAAAAGCGGTAAAAAAGGTGATGTATACATAAAATAATCATGATTATTTACGTTATATAAACTTCATTAGCACGATTGTTGATGAAGTTTTTTAATTTGAAGTAGTGTGTAAACAAAACATAATTTTTAGACTAACATAAATAAATCATATTCTTAAACAGTAAAGTGAAGCAATAAAAAGACATTTGGGTTTGCTTTATATTTAGTTGAATAAAAAATATAAATAATTGAAAGAAAAAATTATTATAGTCTTCTTTTTCTTCGGAATATGTTCCGTTTTAGCACAAACTAAAGTTAGTGGTCAT
Source organism: Chlorobiota bacterium (assembly GCA_013151975.1). GTDB lineage: Bacteria > Bacteroidota > Bacteroidia > Flavobacteriales > Flavobacteriaceae > JAADHG01. Next base: position 811 of record JAADHG010000232.1, read on the forward strand.
GTTATAGATTCAAATAACGAACCTATATCTTTTGCAAATGTAATTTTTAAAGGTTCATCTGAAGGAACAATAACTAATGAAAATGGGAAGTTTTACTTAGAATCTGATCAAAATTGGAACACTTTAATTATTTCTTTTGTAGGATATGAAACCTTGGAGATTACATTAGATAAGAAGGTAAATTATAATTTAAGGTTTACGCTTAATGATACTGCTGCCGAGCTTGATGCTGTACTTATTGTTACTGGAAAACAATCTAAAAAGAACAATCCAGCTATTGATATTCTTCGTAAAATTTGGGGACACAAGCGCAAAAATGGTTTAAAGCAATTTAAACAATACGAGTACGACAAATATGAAAAAGTTGAGTTTGATATCAATACCATTGATAGTGCTTTAATAAAAAGTAAACTTTTTAGAGGTATGGAATTTGTTTTTGAGCAAGTAGATACCTCGAGAGTTACAGGTAAAACCTATTTACCCATGTTTATTAATGAAGCGGTGTCTAAAGTATATGGAGACAATACACTTAATAAAGAAAAAACTGTTTTAGAAGGAAATAAAAATTCAGGATTTAGCGATAATCAAATTATTATTGATTTTGTTGGCGATTTATATTCGGATTATAATGTATATGACAATTACCTGAAGTTTTTTGACAAAAGTTTTGTCAGTCCATTATCAAGAACAGGAATTAACACCTACAATTATGTGCTTTCCGATAGCGCGTTTATAGATAATAAATGGTGTTATAATATAATTTACTATCCAAGACGCAAGAACGAACTTACTTTTAAAGGCGATTTTTGGGTTAATGATTCTACATATGCCATAAAAGAAATTAATCTTCAGGCATCTAAAAGCGCCAATATAAACTGGGTTAAAGAAATATATATAGAACAAGAATTCGAATTGTTAAACGATTCTTTATTTCTTATAACACGAGATTATATGATGTCTGATTTTGCTTTAAATAAAAAGGAAAAATCACGTGGTATTTATGGCAAGCGAACCACAATATATAACAATTACATATTTGATAAATCTAAGGACAAAAAATTCTACGATGAAGAAGTGTATTATTATGATAGAGATGTTTACGATAGAGATGATGCCTTTTGGAAAGTAAATCGAGCGGAAGAATTAAGCAAAGATGAGCGTGGTGTATACAAAATGCTAGACACATTAAAAACGGTTAAAAAATTTAAGCAGCTCTATAATTTGGGGAGTATCTTAGCGTCCGGTTATGTCGAGTTTAATACATTGCCTTTAGATTTTGGTCCTATTTTCTCAACCTTTGGATTTAATGAAGTTGAAGGTATTCGCATTAGAGCAGGATTAAGAACCTATTTTGGGCGTAATGATTTATGGCGTTTGCAAGTGTTTACAGCTTATGGATTTGACGATAAAAAGTTTAAATATGGTCTTTCAGGTAAGTGGTTAATTGATAAAAAAAGCAGGTTCATTATTTCGGGAGGAAATCGTCGAGATGTAGAACAAATGGGAGCAAGCTTAACAAATTCTACCGATGTGTTAGGGCGAAATCTAGCATCGTCTTCAGTTGTTGGCACAGGAAGTAACGATAAACTTACTAATATTAACTTAACAACACTAGCTGTAGAAATAGAGCCTTGGCGTAATGTAATTTTTAGGCTAGGAGGAAGCTATCGTACCTTAGCGTCGGCATCTCCAACCTTTAGTTTAGATTATTTTGATGCCGAATCTCCTACAGGAATATCTTCTGAAATAAAACAATATGAAACTTCATTTTCGGTGTCTTATTTTCCTAAACGAAAAATGACAGGTTTTGGGGTAGAGCGTCATGAAGCCAACGATAATTTTGCACGTATTTTTGCGCAGATAACTCGAGGTGATAAAAGTGTGTTTAATGGCGATTTTAATTATACCAAAGTGCAGTTTTCGTATACACAGCCTTGGCAATTAGGAGGTTTTGGACGCTTGTTTACTACCGTTGAAGCAGGAAAAACATTTGGTGATGTGCCTTTAGGACTGTTAAGTGTTATCCCTGGGAATCAAACGTATTTCTCAATTTATAACACCTTTTCACAATTAGACTATTACGAGTTTGTGTCTGATAGGTATGCCTCTTTACATTTACAACATAATTTTAACGGACGTTTATTTTCGAGAATTCCTTTTTTACGAAAATTTAATCTCCGTGAAATTGTAAGTGTTCGCGGTGTTTGGGGTGACATCTCAGACACCAATAGAGCTTTAAATGCTTCGGGTTTAATTTACCAAGCACCAAATGATAAAGTCTATTGGGAGTATAGTCTTGGTGTGGGTAATATTTTTAAAATTTTCCGTTTAGACTTTAATTTTAGAGGTAATTATTTAGATACTCCCGGAGCACGTAAATTTGGTATCACTGGAACTTTTGGGTTTAATTTTTAGAAGTTTCGTTGTCGGTTTGTGTATGATTAGTTGCGGAAAATCAGCACTGATTTTCCGTCGTGTAACAAATGTA
>JAADHG010000004.1 GCA_013151975.1 Chlorobiota bacterium
TTATTTGTTTATCTATTGCTGAAATAACCTTAGATGCCTTATCGTAATCTTGTTGCATTTCTACATTAGAAAATGGTGTATATCTAGCCAATTCACAACTTTTAAGTAGGTTGCTAAACTCTATTATAGTATTCTCATTTACTCTTTTTTCTTTTAATAATTCTTGGATTTTATCTTTACTAAAATCGCTTGTTTCAATATTAAGTTTTGCCTTTAAATAATTATGCAAAGCTCTTTCTAATGCATTAAAAAAGACTTCTTTATGTCCTAAGTTTTTCTTGGCCTCACCTAAATATTTACGTGCCAATTTGTTTGTTTTTCTAATTCTATTACCAACAATATCATTGTCTCTTTCGTCTTTTTTACGCCTTACAAAAATTGCAATAGGAATTACTAAAAACGGTAGTAATAATAAATACCAAAACCAATTAGATTTAAAAAAATGAGGGGATTCTTTAGGTATAAAATTAGTTTTTGTTTTGAAAGATAAAAATTGATTATTAGACAAATCAATAGATTGTTTATTGGTAGTTGTAGGTCCTTTTATACTGTTGGTGTTTCCTCTAATTGGTCCTTCAGTAACATCTACTACAATTTCGTTTGAAGTAATTGTTTTATAGCTTTTTGTTTTTAAATCGAAATAGGAAAATGCCACTCTTGGTATTGGATATTTGCCTTGAGCAGAAGGTACAATTGTATATGAATCTGAAATACTTCCTTGCATGCCTTTTAAGTTGGTTGATACATTTTCACTATGCTCAGGTTCATAAACTTCTAAGGAACTAGGTAGTTTAAGTTTTGGCAATTTAAATAGTTTTAAATTTCCTTTCCCAATAACTTGAATCTTCGCCTGAAATGCTTCACTCGCTTTTAATTGGCGCTTATTGGTAGTTACCTTAAAATCAAAATCTCCAACGGCTCCAGAAAAACCTGTAGGCTTACCCTTCTCAGGTAATGGTTTCACATTAATGGTTCTATTCCCCGCAGCAACTGTTCTGTGTACAGTTTTCATCAGTCTACCACCAAAAATATCTCGCCTATTTGTTGGCACTCTTACTTTAATATCTAAAGTTAATGGCTCAATATTTAATTTGCCTGTTTTTTGAGGATAGAGTACTGTTTTACGTAAAATAACATATCTATAATCTTCGCCTTTATAAGTGCTATTTACCAGTTTCAGCTCCTTCATATTAATGTTTTGGCTCCAAAAATCACTATATCTCGGGTTGTCTAATTCTCTCCACGTTTCTACTCCGGTATTTGGCGATATATAAAGTTTATACACTATCGTAATCGCTTCGTTTAAATACGGATTTGTTTTAGAGATTTCAGCAACTAAATGAATATTCTGAGACGCTATATAATTAGGGTCATTTGGATCCTTAGGCTTATCTACTGCAGCTGTAACCTGAATTTTAATAGGTAGTGTTTTATAGATTTCGCCTTCTATTTCAATTGTAGATTGATTAATAGTAAACGTTCCTCTCTTTTTAGGTGCTAAAAAATAACTATACGTTTTAGAAAATGATTTTACGCCATTTATCCAAGAATTATTAATAGATTGACTTGGGCCACCAACAATTGTAAAATTTTCGAAGCTAGGTGGAATAAAATTATCTCCATCCTTGTTCATTATAAAATCTATGCGCAAACGTTCATTTATACCTAGTTTTTTCTTGCTCACTTTAGCTTCAAATGTAACTTGAGCAGAAGCAAAACTTGAAACTATTAGAAATAGAAGAAGTGCTATTTTGTTTTTAAAATTCATTTGAAATTAGTTTGAGATTTTCACTACCGTGAAAACGACAAATATAAAATTTACCAATCCTTTTCGGCTTTAACCTTTTTCCCTTTGGCTTTTTTAGCATTAATTTTTTGCTGTACCTTTTTTTCTTCGTTATTCATTGCTTCTAGCAAATTTTTAACTTGCTGAGGCGATAACTTCCCAGGTTGTGGCTGTTTCTTTTCGTTTTTAGGTTTTCCTTCCTTTTTATTATCTTTTTCATCTTTAGGTTTTCCATTATCATCTTTCTTATCATCTCCATCTTTTTTATCCTTATCGCTTTTATCTTTTTTGTCGTCTTTTTTCTTCTCATCATCCTTCTTCTTTTCGTCTTTTTTGTCTTTATCTTTATTCTTATCTTCGTTTTGTTGCTGTTGCTCAGCACATTCCTTTGCTACCACAAGATTGTACCTTGTTTCTTCATCGGTTGGATCATTGCGTAATGCATTTTTAAATGCTTCAACAGCTTCCTTGCACTGCTTTTGTTGCATTAAAATGTTTCCAATATTGTGATATGCCTTATGTTTATCGGCTTTAGTAGTTGCCAATTTTGCAGCTTCTATATGACGTAGTAAAGCTTCGTCAAAATTACCCGTTTCATAATATGCATTTCCTAAATTGTATGCGCCAATTGTATTGTTTGGCTTTTTTGAAAGTGCTTTTCTATATTCCTTTTCAGCGGCTACAAAATCATCATTAACTAACGCATTCCCTTCAAATATAAAATCGTTAGACTTTCTTAACGCCTTATCCTTTTGCTGTGCAAAAGAAGCGGTTGTAATTAGTAATGCTATGTATATTATTGTTTTACTCATTTTAATCGACTAAATTATAAAACACTAGCCTTTGTTTCAGTTAAAAATTTTATAAAATACCTATTTCTAAATTGTACTTCCTAATAATAAGGTTTCCGCTTTCGTGGAAATTATAAATTTTCATTAAATAAATTTAAGCGATTTAACCACGCTGTTTTTCGCTCTAATAAAAATATATCAATACATAAAAGGAAAATCCCTAATGCTAAAAACCATTGAAACTGATCTTTATATTCAGCAAATTGCTTAGCTTCAAACTCCTTTTTATCCATTTTATTTAATATCTCTCTAATAGTTTCTACAACTTCACTTGTACTATTCCCGTTAATATATTGTCCGTTTGCTTCTTCTGCTATCTTTATTAATACCTCTTCGTTAAGTTTTGTAATAACTGTTTCTCCAGAACTGTCTTTTTTATAGTTAAGTACTATGCCGTTACGCTTTATTGGTATTGGAGCGCCTTTAGTACTACCAACGCCTATGGTGAAGATTTTTATTCCTTCGTCACTTGCCTCTTTAGCAATCTCTGTAGCAATGTTGTTGTGATCTTCGCCATCTGAAATGATGATAAGCACACGATTAGTCTGGTCTTCATCATCATAGTAAGTCTTCGCAAGTTATAACTTTAATGAAGTGATAAGAGGAATAAAAGCTTCAAAAAGAAA
>JAADHG010000291.1 GCA_013151975.1 Chlorobiota bacterium
AAATAGACGCTTAAGAACCAACCAAGCCATTCGAAGTTTGGTTCGTGAAACCATAATTACACCTAACGATTTTTTAGTGCCCCTTTTTGTGGTTGAAGGCAAAGGTATTAAAGAAGAAATAGCATCAATGCCAAATTACTTTAGATTTAGTTTGGATTTGCTGGAACACGAAGTGAAATCGCTTTGGTCTCTTGGGTTAAAATCAGTTTTACTATTTGTAAAAGTCTCTGATAATTTAAAAGACAATGCCGGTAAAGAAGCCTTAAACCCTAACGGATTAATGCAGCGTGCTATAAAAACCGTTAAAAACGCATGTCCAGATATGCTAGTCATGACCGATGTGGCTCTCGATCCTTACTCTATTTACGGTCATGATGGTATTGTTGCTAACGGCAAAATTATCAATGACGACACTGCTGAATTTTTAGCAGAAATGAGTATTTCTCATGCACAAGCTGGTGCTAATTTTGTAGCTCCAAGCGATATGATGGATGGTCGTATTCTTACTATTCGCGAGGCTTTAGAAGATGAAGGCTTTACAGATACTGGTATTATGAGTTATTCGGCAAAATATGCCTCTGCTTTTTATGGCCCTTTTAGAGATGCTTTAGATTCTGCTCCTGTAGATTTAGCCAATGTTCCTAAGGATAAAAAAACCTATCAAATGGATTTTGCAAATCGTTATGAAGCCCTTCGTGAGACTGAAATGGATATTGATGAAGGCGCAGACATCGTTATGGTTAAACCAGGAATGGCATATTTAGATATTGTAAGAGATGTAAAAAACGAATTTGATGTTCCTGTTGCTGTTTATCAAGTAAGTGGTGAATATGCTATGATTAAAGCTGCTGCCGAAAAAGGCTGGTTAAATCATGACCAAATTATGATGGAAACTACCATGGCTTTTAAACGTGCTGGAGCCGATATAATAGCTTCTTACTTTGCTAAGGATATTGTAAAATTGATTTCTTAACTTTCAAGATAATTTTTACCTTGAAAAATGTTTAAGAATTTCTTTTTAGTATTTACTTATTTCCTGTTATATTCACAATTTTCAACTGCTCAATTACGATATGATACTCCTGATTCTGTTGGCTTAGATTCTAGTTACATTAATGTAAAAGTAGATTCAATAATGACACTTGGTATAAGGGAGCAAGCGTTCCCTGGAGCACAACTATTGGTCGCCAAAAAAGGCAATATCATTTTTCATAAAGCGTATGGATATCACACTTTTGATAGCATACAAAAAGTGGGGTTAGACAACATTTATGATTTCGCTTCTGTTACCAAAATTACAGGTCCATTACCTGTATTAATGAAATTATATGATGAAGGCAAGCTGGATTTAGACGCTCCGTTTAGTAGGTATTGGAAACCATGGAAACATCGAAAAGACAAAAAAGGCATAACACTTCGAGAACTCCTAGCACACCAATCTGGACTACAACCTTATATTGTGTTTTTAAATGAAGTCCTTAAAAAAGGAAAACTAAAAAGACGTTTTGTAAGAACTGTGTCTAGTAAACGATTTTCAAAACAAGCGTATGCAAACATTTACATCAATAACCATTTCAAGAAAAAGGTGTTCCGAAAAATAAAGCGTTCCAAAGTAAGTGATGATAAGATTTATAAATACTCAGGATTAGCCTCTTTAATTTATCCGCAACTCATTGAAAACATTACAGGTGAGTCATACACTACATATCTTCAAAAAAACTTTTTTCAACCCTTAGGTTGTGAAACATTAGGATATCTTCCAACATTAAAAGGCTTTAATAATGCTATTGTTCCAACTGAATATGATTCTATCTTCAGAAAAACGCTAACCAAGGGTTGGGTTCATGATGAAAATGCAGCACTTCTTGGTGGTGTTTCTGGAAATGCTGGGTTGTTTGGTACAGCAAAAGACCTTGCCATATTAATGCAAATGTATATGCAAAAAGGCACATATAATGGGAAACAATATATAAAAGAGACAACACTCAATGAATTTACTAAAATTCAATATCCAGATAATAATAATCGTCGTGGTCTAGGGTTTGACAAACCATTAATTGGAAATGATACGCTAAGCATAAAAGAAGCGTATCCTGCACCTGAAGTAAGTCCTGAAAGTTTTGGACATGCTGGTTTTACAGGCACTTTTGTTTGGGCAGACCCTGAAAATGATATGGTTTTTATATTTCTATCAAATAGAGTATATCCAACGCGAACACATCGAAATATTTACAATTTAAATATTCGACCTGCCTTACAGCAAGTGTTCTATATCGCTTCGAAAAGGCAGAATTAATTCGCAAATAATTAGTATTTTAGAGCTTTAAAAGTACTTCATGAGCTTACTCATTTTTTTTGCATTCATTTCTATTTTTGTATCCTTCTTATGTTCCATTTTAGAAGCTGTGTTGCTGAGTGTTTCTCCTACCTTTATAACCATAAAAAAGAAAGAAGGAAAAGCATTTGCAAATTCACTTGAGATTATAAAAAAAGATGTGGATAAACCACTCATAGCCATTCTTACTTTAAATACTATTGCACATACAGTTGGTGCCATTTTGGTAGGTGTACAAGCCGAAAAAGTTTTTGGAAACGGAGATAATTCAATCATGATTGTTTCTGCACTAATGACGCTTTTAATTTTAGTGATTTCAGAAATTATTCCTAAAACTATTGGTGCAACCTATTGGAAACAACTCGCAGGAATTACAACCACAATTTTAAATGCTTTAATATTTATATTTACATGGACAGGTATTATTTGGATACTTAAACGTGTTACTAATTTATTTGGGAAAGGTACTCATGGCAGTGTTTTGAGTAGAGAAGATTTTCATGCCATGACTGATATTGCTCAAGAAGAAGGTGTTTTTCAAGAATCTGAAAGTGTTATAATTAAAAACCTCATTAATTTTAAAGAAATTCGTGTTAAGGATATTATGACCCCTCGAACGGTTATGAAAATAGCTTCAGAAAACATGAAAATAAAAACGTTTTATGATGAGAATCCAAAATTAAAATTTTCTAGAATCCCTATCTATAGAGAAAATACAGATGACATTTCAGGCTATTTTTTAAAAGACAATTTACTTGAAAGTATCATCAAAGGTAATGGCGATAAAACACTAAAATCCATTCAACGGGAGTTGTTGGTTACCACAAGAAATTTACCCATTCCCGAATTGTTTGAAACCTTAATAGCTAAGCGCGAGCATATTGCTTTGGTTGTTGACGAATAT
>JAADHG010000312.1 GCA_013151975.1 Chlorobiota bacterium
GGGTTTGAAGTAGTATATGCCAAACGAAAAAGTAGAGATGGCGAAACATTTATGAAAAAACTAACATCAAAACTTTTTTACAGACTTTTAAAAAAGATTACGTCTATTGATATTCCATTAGACACAGGCGACTTTAGGTTATTAGATAAAAAGGTGGTGTCCTATTTAAAACAGATGCCAGAACAAAATAAATTTTTAAGAGGTCAAATTGCGTGGTTGGGTTTTAAACAGACACATGTATTGTTTGACAGGAATCGTAGAAAGTATGGAAAATCTGGTTATTCTTATAGTAAAATGTTTCATTTTGCTATTGATGGTATAACGAGTTTTTCAGACAAACCACTTTTACTTGTAAGTAAACTGGGTTTTCTCATTTCATTTTTCTCATTTATTGTGATTGTATTTGCAATTTTTTCACATTTTGTATTAAACAAAACAATTACCGGATGGACTTCTTTAATTATTAGTATTATGTTTATAGGAGGTATTCAATTATTATCTATTGGGATAATAGGAGAATATATAAGCCGCATAAATAAAAACGTACAAGACAGGCCACTTTACATTATTTCTGAAACAAATATTAAATGTGGAAGAGAAGACATATTATAAGGATTTTAGATGAAAAACCTTTCAAAATTTGTACTTTCACAATGTAAAATAAACTAATTCTTACACTCATTTTTACAGTAGAAAAATATACAAGTAAACATAAATCTATTTGGGACGATTTTGTAGCTAGTTCTAAAAATGCTACATTTTTGTTCTACCGTGATTTTGTTGAGCATCATCAAGACCGATTTGAAGATTACTCATTGTTGGTTTTTAAAGACAAAACACTAATTACTGTAGTTCCTGCCAATAAAGTAGAACATACAGTATATTCACATCAAGGCTTAACTTATGGAGGTCTTGTACTTAGTGATGATATTGCATTTAGTGATGTTTTAAAAAGTTATCAATCTATTCTTAAATTTTTAAATAGTAAAAATATAGTAACCTTTGAGATTAAGTTACTACCCAAAATTTATCATACACTACCTAGCGATGAGATTGATTATGTATTATTTAAAACCGAAGCGACTTTAATAAGAAGTGACATTACTTCAGTAATAGATGCAAAGTATAAATTAGAAATCCAATCTTCAAACAGAAAAAGAGGATTAAAGAAAGCAAAAACTCAAAACTTAGTAGTTACTGAAGTTTCTAATTTTCAAGATTTTTGGGATGATATTTTAACTCCAAATTTAAGAGCAACACATCAAGTAAGTCCTGTTCATTCATTAGAAGAAATTACACAACTTAAAACAAGATTTCCTAATAATATTAGACAGTTTAACGTTTATAAAGACGATAAAATAGTTGCAGGTGCTACTGTTTTTGAAACCAGACATGTTGCTCACGTTCAATATATATCGGCTAATAATGAAAGGCAAGAGTTGGGTAGTCTTGATTTATTGTTTGATGTTTTAATTAAAGACATTTTTAAAACCAAAAAGTATTTTGATTTTGGCATTTCTAACGAAAACCAAGGACAAAATATAAATGAAGGCTTATTATCATGGAAAGAATCTTTTGGAGCAAGATCAATTATACACCAATGTTATAACGTCGAGACCAAAAATTTTGTAAAACTAAAAGACACTATGTTATGATACAGTTTTTGGATTTACAGGCAATTAATTCGCGCTTTGAAAGTGATTTTAAAAAGGCATTTAATGAGTTGTTAGTATCAGGAAGATACATTTTAGGAGATGGTGTAAAAACATTTGAAACTAATTTTGCCAGTTACTGTGGTACTAAATATTGTATTGGCGTTGGGAATGGGTTAGATGCTTTGATATTAATATTTAGAGCATACATAGAATCAGGGAAACTAAAAAAAGGGGATGAAGTTATAGTGCCAGCAAATACATATATAGCTTCCATTTTGGCTATTATCCATGCTGGGTTAACACCTGTTTTTGTTGAGCCTGAGTTAGAAACTTATAATATTTCTACAGAAAAAATTAAGGAAGTAATTACCCCACAAACTAAAGCCATTTTAGCAGTGCATTTATATGGACAACTTGCAGATATGAAAGCCATTGTAAGTTTAGCAAAGCAACACAATGTATTAGTTATAGAAGATGCCGCTCAAGCTCATGGTGCTGTTAATAGTGATGCTAAGCGTGCTGGTAATTTGGGAGATGCTGCTGGTTTTAGCTTTTATCCGAGTAAGAACTTAGGGGCTTTAGGAGATGGAGGCGCAGTAACTACAAATGACGAAAAATTAGCAAACCTAATTTACAAGTTGAGAAATTATGGAACGTCTTCTAAATATGTAAATGATTATATTGGATTTAACTCTAGACTAGATGAAATTCAAGCCTTATTTTTGAATATAAAACTTAAAAAACTGGATGATGATAATGCTAAAAGAATCCAAATAGCACAACAATATTTGTCTCACATAACATCGAGTAAAGTTAAGTTACCCTATTTTTCAAACCAGCAGGATCATGTTTTTCATCAATTTGTTGTAAGAGTAGAAGAAAGAGAATCGTTTGTTGACTATTTAAAAAATAATCAAGTAGAAACTTTAATCCATTATCCAATTGCGCCTCATAAACAAAAGGCATTGTCAAAATTTGCCCATTTAAAGCTGCCAATAACTGAGCAAATTCATAAAAGTGTAGTTAGTATTCCATTAAGCCCCATAATGACTAATGTACAAGTTAATAAAATAATACAACTTCTAAATGCCTACTAATTGAAGAAATTTTTAAAATACATAAATAGTAAAGTTTTAATAAAAGCTGCAAGATTAAATTCTGCAACTGTCCTTGTTAAAATTGTTGCAGGCTTTTTAACCACAAAGTTTATAGCCATTTTTATTGGAGTTGAAGGAATGGCGCTTATTGGAAATTTGAGAAGTTTTTTTACTGCGATACAAACTTTTGCTACTGTTGGGTTTTATAACGGTGTTGTAAAATATATAGGTAAATATAAAAATGATACTTTAAAGCTTAGCAAAACCATATCTACCGCTTATTATTTTGGTTTTATATCAACAATTCTTATAAGTATTTTGTGCTATTACAATGCTGAGACTATTAATGATTTACTGTTTTCAGAAGAGTACAATTTTGCGTACGTTATACAAATTATGGCATTGGCGATACCGTTTTATGCATTAAATATGTTTTGCTTTTCCATTATGAACGGATTCTCCAATAAGCGCCATT